>NZ_RZQI01000415.1:0-5093 GCF_003998335.1 Mesorhizobium sp. M7A.F.Ca.CA.002.05.1.1
GCCCCACACGGCTTCTTCCCGGCGGTTGTGCCCGGCACCCAATTCGTCACGCTGGGTGGCGCCATCGCAAACGACGGGCATGGCAAGAACCATCATCGGCGCGGGACATTCGGCTGCCATGTCGAGAGCTTCACGCTGCTCAGGTCCGACGGAAAGACCCACCGCTGCTCGGCATCGGACAATGCGCGGCTGTTTGCGGCAACGATCGGCGGCATGGGGCTGACCGGCCTCATCCTGTCGGCCTCGATCCGGCTGATGCGGGTGCATTCGCTCGACATCGTCGAAAAGGCGACCCCGTTTCGCGATCTCTGCGAATTCTTCGGCCTGGCCGAGGCGGCCGATCAGGCCAATGAATATGCGGTCGCCTGGATCGACCAATTGGCCGGCGGCCGCAACAGCGGTCGCGGCCTGCTGTTGTCGGGCAATCACGCCGAGCACGGCTCGCATGCCGCCTCGCGCGTCGGCGGCACTTTCTCGGTGCCGGTCCAGCCGCCGTTCAATGTGCTCAACCGGCCGTTCCTGACCGCCTTCAACGCTGCCTACAGGTGGAGGAAGAGCCGGGCAACCGTGCAGCGCCAGGCCGGATATCAGGGCTTCTTCTTCCCGCTCGACGGCGTGCGCGACTGGAACCGGCTTTATGGGCCGAAAGGGCTTTTCCAGCACCAGAGCGTGGTGCCGGAAGAGACGGCGCGCGAGGCCGTGCCGGCATTGCTGGCGGCTGCAAGGCAAGCCGGGCAGGGCTCGTTCCTCACGGTGCTGAAACGCTTTGGCTCCATCCGCTCGCCGGCGCTGCTGTCGTTTCCGCGTTCCGGCTACACGCTGACACTGGATTTCCCCAACAGGGGTGCCGCGACACTGACATTGCTGCGGGAACTCGACCGCATCACGGTCGAGGCCGGCGGCGCGGTCAATCCATATAAGGACGCCCGCATGGCCGCCGAGATATTCGCCTCGTCCTTTCCCGAATGGCGGCGGCTGGAAGCGCTCCGCGACCACGCCTTCATGTCTGACTTCTGGGCGCGCACCGCGAAGAGGTTGGATGCGCGACGAGGCTCGGTCGAGGCGGCCGAATAGATAAAACTCGAATAATTCCCGGTTAATCGATGCTTAATAACGCGATTTACTCAAAATATTGTTGGGACTTCACCAAATGTTTGCGGGTTTGTAGTAGGAATCGCGAGGGGGTGGCTTGGAACACATGAAATACATCGTCTTCATTCTCTTTACAGTGGTGACCAATGCCGCCGCGCAGCTGATGCTGAAGCAAGGCATGATGTCGCTCGGGCCGATCTCGTTTGAGGGCGTCAATCCGCTCGTCAAGTTGCTGCAGATCGTTTTCAGCCCCTGGGTGTTCTTTGGCCTGTGTACCTTCGTCATCTCGATGGCATCGCATCTCTATGTGCTGTCCAAGGTCGAGCTCTCCTTCGCCTATCCGTTCCTCAGCCTCGCCTATGTTGCCGTCGCCATCTTCGCTTATTTCGTCTTCCGCGAGGACCTCAATGGCTGGCGCATCGCCGGCATCGCCTTCATCTGCGTCGGCACGGTGCTGATCGCCCAAAGTGGCCGGGATTTGGGCGAGCGAGGGCATGAAGACCAGACGGCTTCCATCACGCCTGACAAGATCCAAGCAAACGAGATCGTTAGATGAGACATGTGATTTTCGGCGGCGACGGTTTCGTCGGCCGCCATCTCGCCCCGAAACTTGTGGCCGATGGTGAAGAGGTCGTCGTCGCCGATATCGTCAAGAGCGACCTGCCGCATTACCGCACTGTCCGCTTTGTCCAGTGCGACGTCATCGATCCGGCATCGGTCGCGGCGGTTGGGCTGAAGGCCGACGACATGGTCTATAATCTGTCGGCCAAGATGCTGTCGCCGATCCAGGTGCGCTCCAAGCGGCACGATTTCTTCTTCCCGGTGAATTTTCATGGGACCGAGCACATCATGCAGGCCATGGACAGAGCCGGTGCGTCAAAACTCGTCCACTACACGACCGACATGATCTACGGCCACACGGTCACGCAGCCGATGACCGAGGAGCACCCGGTGGCGCCGCTGGGCGAATATGGCTGGTCGAAGCAGAAGACAGAGGAGTTGGCGGCCGAATGGCGCAAGCGCGGCATGTCGATCTCGCTGTTTCGCCCGCGCCTGATCATCGGCCCAGGCCGGCTCGGCATCCTGGAAAAGCTGTTCAAGCTGATCGACTGGAATTTTCCGGTGCCGATGATCGGTTCGGGCAGGAACCCCTATCAGTTCATCTCGGTGTTCGACTGCGCCGAGGCCGCGCGCGCGGCCTGGAAGGCCGGCGTGCCTAATGAGGCCTATAATCTGGGTTCGCTCAACCCGCCGCCGGTCAAGAAATTGCTCGGCGATTTGATCCGGCATGCCGGCTCGAAATCGATCCTGATCCCGACACCGGGCTGGGCGGTCAAGTGCACGCTGGACCTGCTCGACCTCTTGAACATGCCGATCATGGACCCGGAACAGTATCTGATCGCCGACGAGGACTGCGTGCTCGACGTGTCCAAGGCCGGGCGCCAGCTCGGCTGGGTGCCGCAATATCGCGACGAGGACATGCTGATCGCCGCCTATAGCGAGTACCGCGCCAAGAAAGCCGGCCACGCAGTCGCCACCAAACATGTGCCCGCCGAATAGCGGCTCGCAAAAACAGCTTTCGTTGCGCTCGATCCTGGTCGTGCGTGCAGACAGGAGATTGAAATGACCGTCATGGCCAAGCCCGAACAGACCAATTTGCGCACCATGGTCAGCGCGCCGTCGCTGTCGCCCGCCACTATCGCCAAGCCCGATTTGATCAGCGTCGAGCAGGCCAAGGCGATGGACGTTGCCCGCATGACCGACCTGTTCAAGGCGCATCTCAACCCCGGCCAGCTGCACTTCATGAAGCTGCTCGGTTTCCACAAGATCAAGATCGAGCGTGCCGAAGGCATGTTCTACATCGACCAGAACGGCCGCAAGATCCTCGACTTCTTCGGCGGCTTCGGTTCGCTGGCCTTCGGCCACAATCATCCGCGCATCCTGGAAGCACGCAAGAAATTCCAGGAGGAGAAGCGCCAGGAAATCGCCATCGCCTTCATGTCGCAATATGCGGCAGCGCTTGCGCACAACATCGCCAAATGCTCGCCCGGCGATCTCGACATGGTATTTTTGGGCTCGTCCGGTTCGGAAGCGATGGAAGCGGCGGTGAAGCTCGCCGAGCGCGCGGCCGGTCCGAAGCGGCCGAAGATCGTCTATGCCGAGAATTCCTTCCACGGCAAGACCAAAGGCGTGCTGGGCATCACCGACGGGCAGCTTTACCGCGCGGACTTCAAGGTGGCCGAAAACACGGTCCGCATCCCGTTTGCCGACATCGAGGCGGTCGAGCGCCTGTTCCGCTCCGATCCGGAGGTCGGGGTCATCGTGCTTGAAACCATCCAGGGCGGTGGCGGCATCATCCAGGCGCCGGCCGAATATTGGCAGAAGCTGCGCGCACTGTGCGACCAGTATGGCGTGTTGTGGGTCGCCGACGAAGTGCAGTGCGGCTATGGCCGGTCAGGCCGCTTCTATGCTTTCGAGCATTACGGCGTCATTCCCGATGTGACGGCGCTGGCCAAATCGCTTGGCGCCGGCAAGGCCGCGGTCGGCGCGATGATCGCGCGGCGCGAGGTTTATATGAAGGCCTATGGCACGCCGAAAACGGCGATGATCCATGCCATGGCGACCTTCGGCGGCATGGGCGAGGCCTGCGTCACCTCGATCGAGGGGCTCAACGTGCTCTACGACGAGGGGCTGATCGACAATGCCGCCGTCACCGGCGACTATTTGCTGCAGCGCCTGCAGGCGCTCAGGGAAAAGTACCCGAAGATCATCAAGGAGGTGCGCGGCAAGGGTTTTATGATCGGCCTGGAGTTCCACGACTTCTCGCAGACCTTGCCGATGGTGCTGCGGCCGATCGTCAGCGTGCTCGACGACAAGCTGAAGGGTTCGCTGTCGGGCTTCATCGGGGCGCTGCTGCTGCGCGACTACGATGTGTTAGTCGCCTTCACCGAATACAACCGCAACGTCATCCGGCTCGAGCCGCCGCTGATCTGCCAGCGCGAGCATGTCGACCGCTTCGTCGATGCCTTCGACAGCCTGCTGTCGCGCGGCATCGTGGGAATCGTGAAGGATTTCGTCAAAAGCCAGGTCCGTTAAGCGCTCGCTGGATACAACGATGCTGACCAAGTCGCCCGCTCCACAAAACCCAGTCGACCGGCTCACCGAGCCCGTTCTGACGTGGGGCGAGGGGACTTATGCGCGGCTGGCAGCACCGATCGGCGCGGCGGCTTTCGCGCTTTACATTCTTTTTACAGCGTTCACCGCATGGGTGATGCCCGACGCCAACTGGGACATGCTGCCCTATCTCGCTATAGCGGAGGAAGGCACCTATCCCGATGCACAGGCGCTGCATGACTATGCCTACAGCACTGTCAAATCGGGCGTGTCCGCAGGCGACTATAAGGCGCTGACCGACGATGGCGGCGGCTTCCGCAGTCACATGGCGGAGAATGCCGCCGACTTCCATTCACTGCTCGGCATGTACCGGATCAAATTTCTCTACGCCGAGATACTGTCGACGATGAGCGCGGTGATGTCGCCGGTCGAGGCGATGCGCCTGGTCTCAGTGTTCTCGGTTCTGCTGTTCGGCGCGATCGCCCTGATGTGGCTGCGCTCCGAAGGGGCACTGGCCTTGGCGCCTGTGGTCGGCGCGGTGCTGATCATGGCTGATTTCGGCGATGCGGCGCGCGCCTCGACGCCGGATTTGTTGTGTTCGGCGCTGTTGCTCGGCGGGCTCTACGCCTATGTCCGCGGTCGCGAGATGGCAACGGCGCTCCTGCTCTTTCTCGCCTTCATGGTGCGGCCAGACAATATTGTTTTTCTTGCCATTTTTGCCGTGCTGCTGGTTGCGTTCCGGCAGAAGGCGTGGGGCGCGCTGGCCGGCTTCGCCGCTTCCTTCGTCGCCTATTTCGCCATTTCGCACTGGGCTCATCATCCAGGCTGGTGGCCGCATTTGTGGTTCTCCAGCATTGAGCAGCATTACAATATGGACGGGTTCGAAC
>NZ_RZQI01000416.1:0-5089 GCF_003998335.1 Mesorhizobium sp. M7A.F.Ca.CA.002.05.1.1
ACGCCGGCGCGGACGTCCGCCTGCCAGTCGGTGTCAGGGCCGACGGCGGGTGCATCGTGGAGGTTGGTGTCTGAAGTCATCAGGGTTCTCAGGACAGTTTCTGGCGGAGCTATCGGCCGGATGGCCAGGCGGGTCAACCTTCCGGGGTGGCCGCCGCCATCAAATCCACCGCCTGCAAATCCGTAGGTATTTAGCCAAAATGGCACTATTCTGCGCAGTCTGGGCTTCAGGGAAAAGGAATGGATTTCAGCACAGGCCATGGTTACCTGCTCATCGGCGGCCTCATCCTCGTCGGTACTGGGCTGCTCATCCTGTCGCTGATCGTCAATTTGCGCGTCGCCCACAGTGTGCGCGACGACGTGCGCCATCGCGAAAAGCTGCTGGAATACCACCGCAACATCTTCTCGCAGTTGGGCGTGATCCTGATCGGCATCGGCGTGTCCCTGTTCATCTTCTTTTTCCAGCAGAATTACCAAGACCAGCGCAGACGCGAAGCGGATCTTCAGCAGGTTCTGGCCAAGCTGGCGGCGCGCATCGCTCGCGGCGCTCCCCTCGTCGAGTCACTTGGCGAATTCGACGCGCTGCTGGATGACGGCGGGGCCTATATTAGTCCCGAACTTGGTGGAACCAACGCCGCCATCGGCGCGCAGGGAGCGGAGCTTGGCAAGCAGGTCCGCGAAATCCTGCTGGTTGAGCGCGACGTCGACATCCGGGACTTCGACATCCTCAACCTGTCGCGCGATTTCGAGTCGTCGTTCGTCGTCAACGAGCTCGATCCGACGCTATGGTTCGACATCGTGCGCGACGAGAGCGAGATCAAATATGCCATCACCCAACTCACCCTCGACTACAAGGACCTGCAGGATGCGATCGGCGGCGAGCCGATTGAGGTTGCGATCGCCAATCCTGAAACGCAGCGCAAGATCAAGCACGAGGTGCTCGACATCTTCTACGATGCCGACCTCTTGCGCCAGCGCAGCAGGCGATTTCTCGGCCGTGCGTGCTGGCTTCTCAGCCACGGACGCAGCTTTGTCAGTCTTGCACCGGTCGATGCGATCGAGGCCGATGCGAAGTCACATCAGGAATGGATAGACAGGTCGAAGCCCTTGCTGGCGCAGACGAAATCGGGCAACGGCGATTGCTTCAAACTGCTCCGGTACGGCCCGGCATCCTGAACTCCCGGCCGCACCGTTCGATTTGGAAGTCAGTCCCCCACACGTTGCAGCGTGCCGAGATGATTGTCGTCGAGAAAACCTACGGTCATGGCCGACGCCTTGCCGTCAGCGCCGACCACAAAACTTACGCCCGAGGGGCTGTCCGGCGTCTCCGCGTCGGGGAAGGTCAGGAAAAGGTCACCGTCGAAATGCCTCAATGAGTAGGACCGGCCGGCGGCCGGGCCTACCCTGAGCACAAGGTGGTCTCCCGCTTCCGACACAATCGCATCGCCGATGAAGTCGTTGGCGTACCGGCCGGCATAGACGCTGTCCGGCCCGGCTGGCCGTGGCGGAGACGGCGGCGCGGCATAGGCGGCCTTGGCCGCCGCGACCGCCGGACCGAACAGGCCCGCATAGATATCATTCCACGCCTTGACCCAGTCCTTCTCGACGTTACCGTCGAAGACGAGATCGGCGAAGCTGTCGGACAATCCCTCCGGCAGGCCAGTCGGAAAGGCGTTGGCGACGATGACGATGCCCAGCTTCTCCTTTGGGAAGACTGTCACCAGGGTACGCGCCCCGACACTGAAGGCGCCGGCGTGGCCCCAGCTCAGGCCGTGTCGGCCGAATTCGACGTTCCAGCCGAGGCCGTAGAACGATGCGCCGCCGGAGACGGGGTTGTTGCCGCGCGCTATCAGCGGAACATGCGTCTGGCTTAGCGCATCGGCGGCAATCAGTGTCTTGCCGGCATAAACGCCGTTGCCGAGGATGAGGCGCAGCCATTGCGAGAGGTCACGTGCCGTGGAGCTGACGCCGCCGGCGGGCGCCTGCGCATCCGGATCGCGCTCTATCTTCGCGGCCCAGGCGCCATCGACCTTGACGTGAAGCGCAGCACGGTTGCTTTGCTTGACGAAGTCCGAATGACGGGAACTGGTCGAGGCCATGCCAAGCGGACGGTAGAGCTTCTCCTCGGCGACCTCCTCCCAGGGCTTTCCTGTCGGTGTCGCGGCTGCCATGGCACCCTCTGTCAATCCGAAATTGCTGTAGGCATACCCGGCGCGAAAGCTCGACGATGGTGGCACGAACCGCAGGCGATGCACGATCTCGACGCGGTCGTAGCCAATACCTTCGAGGTCGTCTCCGGCGGTGCCTGGAAGCCCGCTGCGATGCGAAAACAGGTCACGAACGGTGAGTTGGCTCGCCGGATAAGGATCGGCCAACCGGAAGGCCGGATCGAGATCGGCGATCTTCGAATCCCAGGACACGATCCTGTCGCTAACCAACGCCGCTACGACGGTGGCGGAAACCGGTTTGGAAAGGGAGGCGATCTGGAACACCGTGTCGGCGTCGACGGTCTCTGGCTTGCCGGCCTCGCGATGCCCAAAACCCTTGAGGAAGATCACCTCGTCATCGCGCACGACGCCGATGGCGAGACCGGGTACAGCACCGTCCGCTACGGCGGCTTCGGCAAGCGCTTCGAGCTTCGACAGGGCAGCAGTGATGCGCTCGGGCGTGAGGGTATCGGCCGGCGCCGCGTGCGGCCAAAGCACCATTGCGGCGATGAAGACCCAAACCCTCCAATGACAGAGATTCCGATTCAGCCGCATGCACAAGCCTCCTCCCAAGCATTCACAAGGCCATGATACAGGGCCGCACGGGTGAGGCCAGCCCTTCTCGGGCCATTCGCGCAACCGGACGGTCGATCTCCTGATCGGCCGCGCCGACGACGCCATCACCTCTGCCGGGCTACCGCATCGACGTCGAAAGCGCGCTGATCGAACATCCGGCGGTCAACGAGCGAGTTGCCGAAGACACCCAGCGGCAAGATTCAGCGGTTCCTGCTGAGGAAGGCCGAGGTGGAGAAGCGGAAGGGGGTGATGCTGCCGATCTCCCCACTTGTGGGACCCGAAGGACGGGCGAGACCCGTGGCTCGCCCGGGAACGGCCCGGCACTACTCCTTTGCGCGAAAAACTTCCGGCACGACGAACACTTCGTCGGCCCGGCCATAGCCGCCGTCGGCGACCTCCTCCACCAGCACCATCGTGAAGGGGCGCACACCCTCGCCGAAAAAGTCGACGAACATGGCTGTCGTTCGATGGATGAGGTCTTCCTTCTGCGCCCTGGAGAGCGCCGCTTGCGGTAACTTGATGTTGGCGAATGGCATGATCTTTTCCTTTCTGTGGAATTTGAGGTTCGGCGTGGAGCGGTCGGCGACGGCTCAGACGACGCCGCCATTGGCGCGGATGATTTGTCCGTTGACCCAGAAGCTGTCCGGCCCGGCCAGGAACGAGACCAGCCCGGCAATGTCGTCGGGCTGGCCAAGCCGGCCGAGCGGGATCATCTTGCCGATGGCCTCGATCTGCGCCTCGCTCTTGCCGTCCGTGAACAGCGCGGTTTCGATCGGCCCGGGCGCTACTGCGTTAACTGTGATGCGGCGCGCGCCAAGCTCCTTGGCCAGGATGTGGGTCATCGCCTCGACACCCGCCTTGGTGGCGGCGTAGACGCCGTAGCCCGGCTGGTAGAGGCCGACGACGCTGCTGGAAAAATTGACGATGCGGCCGCCGTCGCGAAGCCGGCGCGCGCCTTCCCGCATGCCGCGGAACACGCCGCCGAGATTGATCGCGATCTGCGTGTCGAACGAAGCGTCGTCGGTCTGCGCCATCGGCGAAATCTTCATGACGCCGGCATTGTTGACGAGGATGTCGATGCCGCCGAACGCCTTCTCGCCGGCGTCGAACAGCGCTGCGATCCCATTCGGATCGGCGATATCGGCCTGAACGGCGATTGCCTTGCCGCCGCCGGCTTCGATGCTGCGCACAAGCTCTTCGGCCTCGGCGCGGCCCCGTGCATAATTGAGGACGACGGCGACGCCATCGCGGGCGAGCCGCTGTGCGATGGCGGCGCCGATGCCTTTGGAGGCGCCGGTCACGATCGCGGTTCTGGTTTGGCCACCCGTACTTGTTTGATTGGATGTCATGGAAGTCTCTCCGTGTTGGTGACACGGATATAGGCCGACCCGCTTTCCGTATAATCAGCCATCTATTGACATCACTATTCGGAAATTGCGAACAAGGGCCATGGATCGACTGGACACGATGCGGCTCTTCGTTCGCGTTCTGGAGCGGCGCAGCTTTACCGCTGCCGCGGCCGATCTCGGCCTGCCGCGTTCAACCGCGACGGAAGCGATCCGGCGGCTGGAAGAGCATCTCGGCGCGCGGCTTCTGGAACGAACGACGCGGCAGGTGAACGCCACGCAGGACGGCGAAGCCTACTATCGGCGCTGCCTGTCGATCCTGGCCGAGATCGAGGATGCCGAGGCCGCCTTTCGCAATGCCGAGCCTTTCGGCCTGCTGCGCATCGACGCCAGCACGCTGCTCACCCGCACATTCCTGTTGCCGCGCCTGCCGGAGTTCCTCGCCCGCTATGTCAGGATCGACCTGCAGATCGGCCAAAGCGACCGGCTGGTCGATCTCGTGCGCGAAGGCGTCGACTGCGTCATCCGCGTCGGCGAGCCGCCCGACAGCGGCATGATCATGCGGCGGCTGGCTGTCATCCGCGAGATCACCTGCGCCAGCCCTGCCTATCTCGAGCGCCACGGCACGCCCGTCTCCCCCGATGCGCTCGACGGTCACCAGGCGGTGGGCTTTGTTTCGTCGCGCACCGGCGAGACCCTTCCGTTCGAATTCACCGTCGCCGGCAGTATCCGTGAGGTGCGGCTGCCATGCCGCGTCGCCGCCAACAATTCCGACACCGCCGCCGATCTGGCGCGGCTTGGCCTCGGCCTCATCCAGGCACCGCGCTATCGCTTCGAGAAGGATCTGGCGGATGGGACGCTCGTCGAGGTGCTGGCCGACTATCCGCCATCGCCGACACCGCTGTCGGCGCTCTACCCGCAGAACCGTCAGCTCTCGCCACGCCTGCGCGTCTTCCTCGAC
>NZ_RZQI01000417.1:0-5076 GCF_003998335.1 Mesorhizobium sp. M7A.F.Ca.CA.002.05.1.1
GTCGACCGCAACGGCGAAGTGCTGGCCACGGATATCAAGACAGCGTCGCTGTTTGCAGAACCACGCCGGATTGTCGACGCCGACGAGGCGATCGAGAAGCTGTCGACGGTGCTTCCGGACATCGACTATGAGCAGACCTACCACAAGCTGAAGAGCGGCGCCGGTTTCGTCTGGCTGCAGCGGCAGCTGACGCCCAAGCAACAGTCCGACATCATGCAACTCGGCATTCCCGGTTTCGGCTTCCGTACCGAAAAGCGCCGCTTCTATCCGAGCGGCGAGACCTCGTCCTACATTGTCGGCCTCACCAACATCGACAACCAGGGCATCTCCGGAATGGAGAAATATGTCGACGAGCAAGGCTTGAGCGACCTGCAGGCATCGGGCCTTGCCATTGCCAAGGATCTCAAGCCGGTAAAGCTTTCGATCGATCTGCGCGTGCAGCATGTGGTGCGCGACGAGATCGCCGCCGGCCTGGAGCGCTATCGTGCCATGGGCGCCGGCGCCGTCGTGCTCAACGTCAAGACCGGCGAAGTGGTGGCCATGGCCTCGGTGCCGGATTTCGATCCGAACAATCCCTACAATGCACAGGACAAGGACCGGCTGAATCGCATGTCGGCGGGCCTCTACGAGATGGGCTCGACCTTCAAGAGCTTCACCTCAGCCATGGCGCTCGATTCCGGCAAGGCGACGATGGCGAGCCGCTTCGATGCTTCGCATCCAATCCGCGTCGGCCATCAGGCCATTCACGATTTCCACGGCAAGAACCGTGTGCTGTCGTTGCCGGAGGTGTTCCTCTATTCGTCCAACATCGGGTCGGCCAGGGAAGCCGAGATGGTCGGCATCGAGGGCCATCGCGAATTCCTGCATCGCCTTGGCCTTCTGGACAGGATGCAGACCGAATTGCCGGAGACTGCCCGTCCGACTGAACCGAAGGTCTGGAAACAGGTCAATTCATTCACCATCGCCTTCGGCCATGGCGTGTCGACGACGCCGCTGCAAGCGGCTGTGGGCTGCGCGGCGTTGATGAATGGCGGCTTCCTGATGAACCCTACCTTTTTGGTGCGCACGCAGGCGGAAGCGATGGCCACCGCCAAGAAAGTGGTGAGCGAAAAGACCGTCGAAGGCATGCGCTACCTCTATTCGCTCAATGCCGAGAAGGGCTCTGCCCGAAACGCCAGAGTCCCCGGCTACCGCGTTGGTGGCAAGACCGGAACGGCCGAGAAGGTCGTCAATGGCCGCTACTCCAAGGACTTGAATTTCAACACTTTCGTCGCCGCCTTCCCGATGGACGATCCGCAGTATCTGGTGTTTACCATTGCCGATGCCCCGCACCCGGAAAAGCCTGGCATGACGGATGTCGCGGCCGCAAATGCGGGGGTCATGGCCGGCAATATCATCAGGCGTTCAGCTGCCATGCTTGGCGTGAAGCCAGATTTCAGCCATGAAAATGGTGCAACGCTGGTTTCCTATCAGTGATTCTTAGGGCGCGCCGGCAACAGCGCGCTATTTTGTTGCGGTGAACGGGACTCGATGAAGCTCAGAGATCTAGCCGGTATCCTGCCCGTCGAGGGAATAGCTTCCGTCGATCTGGAGGTTACAGGGATTTCTTCGGATTCCCGTCAGGTAAAAGCGGGTGTTGTCTTCTTTGCGCTCGCGGGAACCAAGGCCGACGGTGCCGTTTATGCCGCCGACGCCGCCGCGCGCGGTGCGGCCGCGATCGTAGCGGGCAAGGGCAGCACCATTGCCGGGCTGTCGGTCCCGGTATTGGCAGTCGACGATCCGCGCCTGGCGTTGGCGCTGAGTGCGGCCCGCTATTTCGGCAAGCAGCCTGAGATAATGGTCGCGGTGACCGGCACCAGCGGCAAGACTTCGGTCGCGGCTTTCACCAGGCAGATCTGGGAGCAGTCCGGTTATGCCGCCGCTTCGATCGGCACCACTGGCGTGGTGGCGCCTGGGCGCAACGACTATGGCTCGCTGACGACACCCGATCCGGTCGCCCTGCATCAATTGCTGCGGGAATTGGCGGATGCCGGCGTTACCCACGCTTCGATGGAGGCTTCCAGCCATGGGCTCGACCAGCGCCGTCTGGACGGTGTGAAGCTGGCGGCCGGCGGCTTCACCAATCTCGGCCGCGATCATATGGACTATCATCCGACCATCGAGGACTATCACCGCGCCAAACTGCGTCTGTTCGATGCGCTGCTGCCGAAAGGCGCACCGGCCGTCATCTTCGCCGACGATCCATGGTCGGCACCGACGATTCAGGCGGCGCGGGCCGCCGGGCTCGAAGTGCTGACGGTCGGCCGCCATGGCGATTTCCTCAGGCTGAAGCGGGTCGAGCACGAGCGCCACCGCCAGCGGGCCGAGGTCGAGGCCGATGGCGTGCTCTACGAGATCGACCTGCCGCTGGCCGGTGATTTCCAGATTTCGAATGCGCTGGTTTCGGCGGGTCTTGCCATTTCCACGGGAACACCTGTAGCCAAGGCATTGTTGGCGTTGGAGAAATTGAAGGGCGCCCCGGGCCGGCTCGACCTCGTCGGCACCACCGGCAATGGCGCGCCGGTCTATGTCGATTATGCCCACAAGCCCGACGCGCTGGAAAACGTGCTGTCCTCGGTGCGCCCATTCACCACCGGCCGCGTCATCGTCGTGTTCGGCTGCGGCGGCGACCGCGACCGCGGCAAGCGACCGATCATGGGCGAGATTGCAACGCGGCTTGCAGATGTCGTCATCGTCACCGACGACAATCCGCGCTCCGAAGTGCCGAAAACGATCCGCGCCGCTATTTTGGCCGCCGCCCCCGGTGCCATCGAGATCGGCGACCGGCGCCAGGCGATCCACGAGGCGGTTGCCATGCTGCATGCCGGCGACACGCTGATCGTGGCCGGCAAGGGGCACGAGGAAGGCCAGACGATCGGCTCCGAGACCTTGCATTTCTCCGATCACGAGGAAGTTCGCGCGGCACTTACGGAGCGTGCCGCATGAGCTTGCTGTGGACCTGCGAGGCGCTGGTTGCCGCCATGGACGGGCGGCCGTTGGGGCCGATGCCGGAAGGCATTTCCGGCATTTCGATCGACAGCCGCAGCCTGCAGCCGGGCGACGCCTTCTTCGCCATCAAGGGCGAGGCGATGGACGGCCATGACTTCGCCACCGCCGCCATCAAGGCCGGCGCCGGCGTGCTGGTGGTGGCCGAAGGCAAGCTGCCGTCGCTCGGCCGGCTGACGGCGCCGATCATCGTCGTCGAGGACGTGCTGGTCGCACTGGAAAAGCTTGGAATTGCGTCGCGCGCCCGCTCGAGCGCGAAAATCATCGCTGTGACCGGTTCGGCCGGCAAGACCACGACCAAGGAAGCGCTGCGCCATGTGCTGCAAGCCGTCGGCAAGGTGCACGCCTCGGCGCAGTCCTTCAACAATCACTGGGGCGTGCCGCTGACCTTGGCGCGCATGCCTGATGATTGCGACTATGCCGTATTCGAGATCGGCATGAACCATCCCGACGAAATCCGGCCGCTGGTAAAAATGGTGAGGCCGCATGTCGCCATCGTCACCATGATCGCGGCGGCGCATCTCGGCTTTTTCCGCAATCTCGACGAGATTGCCAAGGCCAAGGCCGAGATTTTCGAAGGGCTGGAGCCCGAGGGGGCCGCCATCCTCAACCGCGACGATGCGCGCTTCAAGCTGCTCGACAAGATGGCCCATGCCGCCGGTGTCGAGCACGTCTACGGCTTCGGCGAGAATGCGCGCTCTACCTTCAAGCTCACCAAATGCGAACTGCATGCGGATCATTCCGACATCATCGCCAGGATCGGCGGCCACGAAGTGGCGGCGCGGATCGGCGCGCCCGGCCGCCATATGGTGCAGAACGTGCTGGCGGTGCTGGGTGCTGCGCATCTGGTCGGCGCCGATCTCGACAAGGTGGCTTCAGCACTGGCCGATCTCTCTGCCGAACGCGGGCGCGGCAAGCGCCATGTGCTGCGCCATCCCGGTGGCTCGACTTCGAGCCACCCAGGTGGCTCGACTTCGAGCTACCCAGGTGGACTGATCACGCTGATCGACGAAAGCTACAACGCCAATCCGGCATCGATGGCTGCTGCCATGGCATTGCTCAACGCGACGCCTGTGACGGGCGAGGGCCGCCGCATCGCCGTGCTCGGCGACATGCTCGAACTTGGCGACCATTCGGCCAAGCTGCATGCAGCCCTTGCCGACCTCATCGTCGGCACGGGCACGCGGACCGTCTTTCTCGGCGGCCCGGAAATGCGGGCGCTGGCAGAAGCGCTGCCGGCTGAGATCAAGACGGAATACCGCGCCGGTGTCGAGGAGTTGAAGCCGGTGCTGCTTGCCGCGCTCAAGCCGGGCGACGTGGTGATGATCAAATCGTCGAAGGGCATCGGCTTTGCAAAACTGGTCGATGCGCTGCTGGGCAAATTCCCGGCTGAATCGACAGCCAGAAAACAGACCTAGGTCGGGGGACGAAAAGCGCATGTTTACACTGCTCGTCGATTTTGCGGACAAGGTCTCGGTCTTCAATGTCTTCCGCTACATCACCTTCCGCACCGGCGGGGCGCTGATCACGTCGGCGCTGATCGTCTTCATCTTCGGGCCGACCATCATCAATTCGCTGCGGCTGCGGCAAGGCAAGGGCCAGCCGATCCGCGCCGACGGACCGCAGACGCATTTCAAGAAGGCCGGCACGCCGACCATGGGCGGACTGATGATCCTGTCGGGCATCATCGGCTCGTCGCTTTTGTGGGCCAACCTGTCGAGCATCTATGTCTGGGTGGTGCTGCTGGTGACGCTGGGCTTCGGCTCGATCGGCTTCTACGACGACTATCTGAAGGTGACGAAACAGTCACATCTCGGCTTTTCCGGCAAGGCAAGGCTGGCGCTTGAATTCGTTATCGCCGGCATCGCCGCCTGGGTGATCATGCACAATGGCCAGGCGCCGTTCTCTTCGTCGCTGACGTTTCCCTTCGCCAAGGAATTCATCGTCAATCTCGGCTGGTTCTTCATTCCGTTCTCCTGCTTCGTCATCGTCGGAGCAGGCAATGCTGTGAACCTCACCGACGGTCTGGAC
>NZ_RZQI01000418.1:0-5073 GCF_003998335.1 Mesorhizobium sp. M7A.F.Ca.CA.002.05.1.1
GATCATGCGCAGTTCGGCGATGCAGGAATAGCCGGCGCCACCGGCCGAAACAGGCTTGCCCGGCCCGCCGTCGAGCTTGTTGGAGACAGTCCCCGAGCCGATGATCGTGCCGGCCGCCAATGGCCGTGTCCTTGCTGCGTGAACGATCAGCGCCGGAAAATCGAAGGTCATGTCGATACCGGCATTGGCCCGGCCGAACGGCTTGCCGTTGAGATCGGCGAGCAGCGGCAGGCTGACCTTGCCGCCGTCCCAGGCATCACCCAGTTCGTCCGGCGTCACCGCGACAGGCGAAAACGCCGAGGACGGTTTTGACTGGAAAAAACCGAAACCTTTGGCCAGTTCCGGTCCGGTGAGCGCGCGCAGCGTGACGTCATTGACCAGCATGACCAGCCGGATCGCCGCGCGCGCCTCATCGACACTGGCGCCCATCGGCACGTCGTCGACAATGACGGCGACTTCGCCTTCCATGTCGATGCCGAAGGCTTCGTCAGCCATGCGGATCGGATCGCGTGGCGGAATGAAAGTGTCCGAGCCGCCCTGGTAGATCAGCGGGTCGGTCCAGAAGCTCGCAGGCATCTCGGCGCCACGCGCTTTGCGCACCAGTTCGACATGATTCACATAAGCCGAGCCGTCGGCCCATTGATAGGCGCGCGGCAGCGGCGAGTGGGCGTCATGCTCGTGGAAGCGCTCCGCCGGCATCGCGTTGTTCTCAAGCGATTCCGCTATTGTCGCGAGATGCGGGGCGATGCGGCGCCAGTCGTCGAGCGCCGCCTGCAGCGTGCGCACCAGGAACGAGGCGTCTGTGAAGCGTGTCAGGTCGCGCGAGACAACGACGAGTTTTCCGTCGCGCGTCCCGTCCTTCAATGTGGCAAGCTTCATGCGGTTTCCTCTCCTGCTGCAGCTTTGGCGCTGCTTAAGCCCACAACAAGACCGTCGCGGGCGATCGTCAAGTCGCCAGCCCATGTTTTCCTGACAGCGGCAGTCCAATCGGCCTCGCCGATCCCGGGATCGTCGGCCGGAATGAGATGATTGAGCACCAGTCTCTTGACGCCGGCATCGCTGGCGATGCTGCCGGCCTCTTCGGCAAAGCTGTGGCTGGCGAGCAGGTGGTCTTTCAGCCGCGCGCCATTGCCGGTCCTGGCCACCAGCCGCTCGATGCCTTCTTCCAGCATCGCCTCGTGGACGAGGATATCGGCGCCTTGGGCAAAATCCGCGAGCGGCGGAAAGAAGGCCGTGTCAGCGGAAAACACCACGCTTTTCCCGCTGTGTTCGAAGCGCAGGGCAAAACAGTCGGTCACCGGCGGATGCTCGACGCGCAGCGCCGAAACCGTCAAGCCGCCCTGTTCGACCACTTGGCCTTCGCCGAATTCGACGATCGAAACCAGGTCGCGAATATCCGGTCGGCCTTCATCGACGATGCGGATCTCGATATCGAACTCCATCGCCTGGCAAAAGCGCTGCCAGTAATGATCCGTGCCGGGCGGGCCGAACACGTGGACCGGGGTCGCCAGACCCGCCGTCCAGGCGGTGTGGATCAGCGGGCCCAGTTCCAGGACATGGTCGGAGTGCAGATGCGTGATGAAGATCAGATCGAGCGATTTCAGGCCGATGCCGGCATCGACCAGGCCACGCGTGACGCCAAGCCCGCAGTCGACGACGATGCTGCGGCCGCCGATCTGCAGCAGCGAAGAGCTTGGCCACGGACCGCCTGGCCGCAGCGCAGGGCCGCCCTTCGAGCCCAAAATCACCAACCGATCCGGCATTGGCTCGGTGCTCAAGACCAGTCGCCCTCGGGCGTGCCATTGAAACGCTTCTTCAGATCCGCCCAGCAGTCGATATAATTGTCCTGCCGGGTTTCGAGTTCGGCGCCGTAGCGGGTCAGCATTTGCGGAAATCGGGTCTCGAACATGAACGCCATGGTGTTGTCGAGCTTGACCGGTTTCAGGTCCGCGCGCGAGGCCTTTTCGAAGCCAGGCGCATCCGGTCCATGGGCCAGCATCAGATTGTGCAGACTGATGCCGCCGGGCACAAAGCCCTCTTCCTTGGCATCGTACTGGCCATGGATCAGGCCCATGAACTCGCTCATGATGTTGCGGTGGTACCAGGGTGGCCGGAACGTGTCTTCGGCCACCAGCCAGCGTGGCGGGAAGATGACGAAGTCGATATTGGCCGTGCCCTCCTCGCCGCTGGGTGCCGTCAGCACAGTGAAGATGGACGGGTCGGGATGGTCGAACAGCAGCGCGCCGACAGGCGAAAAGGTAGCCAGATCATATTTGTAGGGGGCGTAATTGCCGTGCCAGGCAACGACGTCCAGCGGCGAATGGCCGATCTCGGTGACATGGAAATTGCCGCACCATTTCACCGTCAGCCGGCACGGCGTTTCCTTCTCCTCGAACCAGGCGCAAGGCGTCTTGAAATCGCGCGGATTGGCCAGGCAGTTGGCGCCGATCGGGCCGCGGTCGGGCAGCGTCAACTTGGCGCCGTAGTTCTCGCAGACGTAGCCGCGCACTTCCTTGTCGACCAGCTCGACCTTGAAGACCAGACCGCGTGGCAGCACCGCGATCTCGCCGGGCCGCAGCTCAATGACGCCCATCTCGGTGACGAAGCGCAATGCGCCGACCTGCGGCACGACCAGCAATTCACCGTCGGAGTTGAAGAAATGGTCGTCGACCATCGAGCGGTTGGCGACATAGACATGTGCCGCCATGCCGGTCTGGCCGAGCACGTCGCCTGATGTGGTGATGCTGCGCATGCCGGCGATAAAATCGGTCGGCTCTTTCGGCATCGGCACCGGATTCCAGCGGTATTGGCCAAGCGCCAACTCATGATCGCCGACATTGGGCGCACTCTTCCACAAGGGATAGCTCGCAGGCTTGAAGCGGCCAGTGTGCTTGACGCTCGGCCGGATCCGGTAGAGCCAAGAGCGCTCATTGGTGCCGCGCGGGGCGGTGAAGGGCGAGCCCGAAAGCTGCTCGGCATAGAGGCCGTAGGCCGGCCGCTGCGGGGAGTTCCGTCCTTGTGGCAGCGAACCGGGCAGCGTCTCGGTTTCGAAGTCGTTGCCGAAACCCGGCATGTAGGAAAAGGCCATTGCTTCCTCCCCGGAATGGATCTCAATTGACCAAACTGGTTTCATTTGTAACCATTGAAAATGTAACCATCAATGGCGGCTTTGAAAAATGGCGATCAAGAGCGAAGCGTCCGACGCGCCTGAAATTCTCAATCTGGAAAATTTCCTGCCCTACCGGCTCTACCGGCTTGCCGACGCCGTCAGCCGCGAATTTTCGCGGATTTACAAGGATAGCCACGGCCTGACGCGGCCGGAATGGCGCACCCTTTCGGGGCTGGGGCAGCATGGAACGATGACGGCGTCTGCAATCGGTGAGCAATCGGCCATGCACAAGACAAAGGTTTCGCGCGCTGTCGCCGAGCTCGAACGGCGGCGCTGGCTGACGCGAAAACCGGACGAAAAAGACCGCCGTATCGAACATCTGACGCTGACCGGAACGGGACTTGCCGCCTATCGCGAGATGGTGGCGCTGGCCAAGGCGTTCGAACGGGATTTGCTGGCAAGGCTCAGCGCTGAAGAGCGCACGGCGATCACCAGCGGACTGGCTGCATTGGAGACCAGTCTGGTCCCGAGCATGGGTTAGTCCAAGATCAAGCCAATCACTCTGAACGACGGAGTTCGAGCGAACCTGCGTGGGAACTCCCACCGCAGCCAAAGCATAGCATTGCTTTCGATTTGATCGTGATTTGCGTTGTCAGGCCGCGTATAATGCCCATTACACCGACGGGAGGACTACGATGAGCATTCGCGCCTTAAGTGTCCTGGTGACGCTACTTGTAGGCACGTGCACATTTGCGCAGGCCCAGCAGACAAAGCCGATGTCGATCGAAGTGTTCCCTTTCGAATTGGAGGACAAGAGCGCCGGGGCGGGAATAATTCCCCCAGATGAATATGACAGGCGCTATCTGTCGGAATCGGCACAAGTTGCAAAGGACATGCTCTCCCAGTCTGGGCGCTTTACAGTAATTGATGTGCCGGCGAGGGATACACAGGCTGCTGCGCCGCACGGATTGCGCAACTGCGCTGGTTGTGAAGGACCGATTGCCAAGGAGCACGGCGCGTCGCTTGCCTTGCTTGGCGTCGTAACGCGCGTCAACCGAACGGAACATACTATGTTCATTCGCATCCTTGACGCCGAAACCGGGAGACATGTTTCGGAGGGGTTTACCGATCTTCGCATGGGTGCGAACCACGCATGGCCCCGCTCCGTGAAATGGCTGATGAAAAACAGAATCCTGCGCTAGGCGGCATCTACCAGTCCATCACCACCTTGCCGGAACTGCCGCTGCGCATCGCATCGAAGCCGGCCTGAAAATCGTCGATGCCGATGCGGTGGGTGATCAGGCCGGAGACATCCAGCGGGCCCTGCACAAGCGCGATCATCTTGTACCAGGTTTCGAACATCTCGCGGCCGTAGATGCCCTTGAGATGCAGCATCTTGAAGATGACCTTGTTCCAGTCGATCTCGAAGCCGGTCGGCGCGATGCCCAGAATGGCGATCTTGCCGCCATTGTTCATGGTGTCGATCATGTCGCGGAAAGCGGGGGCGGCGCCCGACATTTCGAGGCCGACGTCGAACCCCTCGGTCATGCCGAGCACTGGCATGACGTCGCGCAGCTTTTCCTTCGAGGCATCGACGACATGCTGGACGCCGAGCTTTTTCGCCAGCGCCAGCCGCAGCGGGTTGATGTCGGTGATGACCACTTTGCGCGCGCCGACGCATTGCGCGACGAGCGCGCCCATGATGCCGATCGGCCCGGCGCCGGTCACCAGCACATCTTCGCCAACCAGATCGAAGGAGAGTGCGGTGTGGACGGCATTGCCCAGCGGGTCGAAGATCGCGGCGATCTCGTCGGGCACATCATCGGGGATCGGCACGACATTGTGCTGCGGGATCGCCAGATACTCGCCGAAGGCGCCAGGACGGTTGACGCCGACGCCGAGCGTGTTGCGGCACAGATGCCCTCGCCCGGCGCGACAGTTGCGGCAATGGCCGCAGACGATGT
>NZ_RZQI01000419.1:0-5062 GCF_003998335.1 Mesorhizobium sp. M7A.F.Ca.CA.002.05.1.1
GTGCCTGGATCTCGGTGAGCGTCACCATCATGCGCGTGTAGCGTTCCAGCTGCTGATAGATGCGCCCGACCAGTTCGATCGTCGCCTTGCGGCCGGACGGCGCGTAGAGCGCGGCGTGGAAGTTCCAGTTGAGCTGGTTCGAATACTCGCCGGTCTTGCCCTGCTCCTGGTGCTGCTTTGCACGCTCGCGGGCCAGCGCGAGGTCGGCCTCCGTCATCCTTGGAATGGCGAGGGCCAGTAGCCATGTTTCGATCCGGGCCCGCAATTCGTAGAGCTCGAGGATCTCGTCCAGGGAAATGGAGGTGACGACGGCGCCCTTGTGGGAAACCAGCGTGACGAAGCCTTCCGAATGAAGCTGATGCAGCGCCTCTCGCACCGGAATTCGGCTGACGCCGAACTCGGTGGCCAGATGCTCCTGCCGCAGCTGAAAGTTGGCCTCGTATTCGCCGATCAGGATCTTCTGCCTGATGGCATCGGCGACCTGGGTCGAGATGGTTTTCTTCTGTACGAGCATGAATCAGCCTGAGGCGGCCGCCGTGTTTGTTGACTGGCGCCGTGTTGATTGAAGAAGTGGACGCATAGCACCGTTGTCACCGCGATGCCATGTCGCCCGTTTCGCTTCAGTAGACATGTTCCTCGATAGGTTGATTGCCAGCGATCCGTTCGTAGCGGAAGGCCGACAGGTCGACAGAGCGGTACTCGCCATAGGCAATGAGATCACTGACGCCCGACCCGGTCGCCGCTGCATGCATCATGCCGTGGCCGCTGAAGCCGGTAGCCAGGACAAAGTTCGAAACCTCGGGATGCCGGCCGATGATGCCGCTGTGGTCGAAGGTGTTGTATTCGTAGAGCCCCGCCCAGGCGCGCAGCATGCGCAATTGCTCAAACCCGGGCACGCGATGGGCGAGCGCCGGCCAGATCAACTCGTCGAACAGGTCGTAATCCACATCCAGGCCAAAATCGTCCGGCTCGTTCTCGCGCACCGGCGGAATACCGCACAGGAAGAGCTGGCCTTCCGGCCGCAGCCAGAAGCCGCTCGTGTCGAAGACGAAGGGGCAGTTTTCGATCGTTGCCGGCGTTTCGAAGACGAAGACGCAGCGCTTGCTCGGGACAACCGGCAGTTCGGCGCCGGCCATCCTGGCGATGCCCGCGCTCCACGGTCCGGCCGCGTTGATCACCGTGCCGGCGGCAAGCCGGTCGCCATTGTCGAGCACCACTTCGCCGACCTTTTGGGGAGACGCCATGGTCAGTCCGGTCACCGTCGCGGCAAGATAGTCCACGCCCTGCGTGCGCGCCTTGCGGCGAAAGGCCTGCATCAGGCCGGGGCCGTCGAACCAGCCTTCGCTGCCAAGGCCGAGCGAGCCAAGGGCGAGATCGTCCGTGTTGAGCCACGGGAAGCGTCGTGCCAGATCGACCTGCTCGATCAGTTCGGCGTCGACGCCCATGCCGCGCTGAACGCGGTTCTTGGCACGCTGCGCGTCTGCCCGCTCGGGTGTCGCCAGCACGAGGTAACCGGGCTCATGCAGGCCGATGTCGGCCAACTCGTCGCCGATGGCAAGCCGCGTCTTTACCTGGCGCAGGAAGTCGATGCTGAACTTCGACATGGCAATGTTGGGCGCCGTGCCGAACTGCTGGCGGATGGCGCTGGTCGACAAGGAAGACGAGGAGGCCGTGTAGTAGGGGTCCCGCTCGATCACCGCAATACTGCCATCGAAATCCGGATTGGCTGACAGGAAATAGGCGATCGAGCTGCCGACAACGCCGCCGCCGACGATCACCACATCATAGTTCGTGCCCATTCCAATCGTGTTCCCTATCTCGAATGTCATACGCGGCGATGAAGGATTGGATACTTTCCTCTATCGACCCACCACTGGAATGAGACATAACCCGGTCTTCGATGCAGAAAAAGGGGTTTGACGCGAAAATCAGAATACATTATCCAATTTTCACCAGATATCACCTGCCCGGCAACGTCGCGGCAGCCATGACGAGGATTTCCCGTGGGCCTCATCGCTCCCCGTCTTGACGTCATCAAGCCAAGCCCCAGCATGGCGGTCACCGCGCGGGCAATCGAAATGCGCTCGGCCGGCATCGACGTCATCAGCCTGAGCGCCGGCGAGCCGGATTTTCCAACGCCTCCGCACATCGTCGAGGCGGCCTACGAGGCGATGCGCAGGGGTGAAACGCGCTATACGGCGGTCGACGGCACCGCCGCGCTGAAGAAGGCGGTGGCCGGGAAATTCAGGCGCGAGAACGGCCTCGATTACAAGCCTTCGCAAATCAGCGTCGCGGGTGGCGCAAAGCAGATCATCTACAACGCCCTGCTGGCAACGCTGGCCCCCGGTGACGAGGTGGTCGTCCCCGCGCCCTATTGGGTTTCCTACACCGACATCGTCCTGCTCGGCGAAGGCAAGCCCGTGGTCGTTCCTTGCACGGAGGCGCAGGGCTTCAAACTGACACCGCAAGCCCTGCGAGCCGCGATCACCGGGCGCACCAAATGGCTGCTGCTCAACACGCCTTCCAATCCGACTGGCGCCGTCTACAGCCCCGACGAACTTGCCGGCCTGGCCGGGGTGTTGCTCGATCACCCGCATGTGCACGTTCTGACCGACGACATCTACGAGCATATCCTGTTCGATGGACGTACCTTCCATACCATCGCCGGCGTCGAGCCGAGGCTGAAGGACCGTACGCTGACAGTGAATGGCGTGTCGAAGGCCTATGCCATGACCGGCTGGCGGATCGGCTATGCCGGCGGGCCGGAACCGCTGATCCGCGCCATGGCCACCGTGCAGAGCCAAAGCACGTCGAACCCGTCATCCATCTCGCAGGCCGCGACCATTGCCGCACTGGAAGGTCCCCAGGACTTTCTTCGCCCTCGGGCGCTCGAATTCCAGGCTCGGCGCGACCGCGCTCTGGAGCTGCTGCGCAAGATTCCCGGCCTTACCTGCCAGACGCCCGAGGGCGCCTTCTATCTCTATCCCAATTGCTCGGCCCTGATCGGCCGTCGTCGCCCCGACGGCACTCCCATCGGCAGCGACGATGATTTCTCGCTTTACCTGCTCGATCAGGCGCGGGTCGCGGTGGTGCAGGGCTCTGCCTACGGGCTGTCGCCGCATTTCCGCATTTCCATAGCCACGTCGATGGATCTGATCGAAAAAGCGATCGGGCGAATCGCCAAGGCTGTCGAAGCGCTGCGATAGGGTCGGCGATGGATCTCGACTTCGTCCAGAAGCTGATCGAATTTGTCTCGCGTTCGCCCATTGCCGAACTGGAGATCGAGCGCAATGGCGTTCGCATCCGCATGTCCAGGCAGATGGCGCCGGCGCAATCCGCGTCGCAAGCGCAATCTGCGTCGCAGTCGGGGCCAGCCGCCGTCCCTGCCGTCTTCACAAATCCGGCTTCGACATCTCCGCCCATCGCACGCTATTCGATCCGCGCGCCGCTGACGGGCGTGTTCTACCGCTCCGGCACCGAAGGTGAACCGCCGCTCGCTTCGGTTGGCGATATGGTCGTGGAAGGGCAGAAGGTTGGTGTCCTCGAAGCCATGAAGACGTTCAATGTCGTGGAATCCGATCGCGCTGGGCGGATCGTCCAGATCGCGTTCGACGACCATGCCGCGGTGCAGTCCGGCGATGTGCTGTTCGTTCTCGAAGATTTGGGCTGAGGCGATGTTCGACACCGTCCTTATCGCCAATCGTGGTGAAATCGCGCTGCGCATCCTGCGCGCCTGCCGCGACCTCGGATTGAAGACGGTGGCGGCGCACTCGGAAGCGGATGCGAGCCTTCGACATGTCGCGCTGGCGGACAGGGCGATCTGCATCGGACCGGCGGCCGCGACGGAGAGCTATCTCAACATCGCCGAGATCATCGCGGCCGCGCAACTTACCGGCGCCGGCGCGATCCATCCGGGCTATGGTTTCCTCTCGGAAAACGCCGCCTTCGCCGAGGCTGTTGAGAATGCCGGTCTCATCTTCATCGGGCCGTCCGCGGCGGCGATCCGCACCATGGGCGACAAGGTCTCCGCCAAGCGCACGATGATCGCCGCCGGCGTTCCCTGCGTTGCAGGGTCGGAGGGTGCGCTGCCGCAGGACGAGCAGGCAGTGCGCGCCATTGCCGAGGCCATCGGCTATCCGGTCATCGTCAAGGCAGCGGGCGGCGGCGGCGGGCGCGGCATGCGCATCGTGCGCGAGCAGCACGCCCTGATGGAAGCCGTTTCAATGGCGGTGAAAGAGGCGGACCGGGCGTTCGGCAACCCGCAAGTCTATCTGGAAAAATTCCTCGAGCATCCGCGCCATATCGAGATCCAGATTCTGGCGGACAAGCATGGCAGGGCGGTCTGGCTCGGCGAGCGGGATTGCTCCATGCAGCGCCGCCACCAGAAGATCATCGAGGAGGCGCCGGCGCCCGGCATCGCCCGCGAGGCGGTTGCCGAGATCGGCGAGCTGTGTGCCCAGGCATGCCTGACCATCGGCTATACAGGCGCGGGCACATTCGAATTCCTCTACGAGGACGGGCGCTTCTCTTTCATCGAGATGAACACCCGCGTGCAGGTGGAGCATCCCGTCACGGAACTTGTCACCGGCATCGATATCGTGCGCGAGCAGATCCGCATCGCCCGGGGCGAACCCCTGTCGTTCAGCCAGGAAGACATCCGCATCCAGGGCCACGCCGTCGAATGCCGCATCAACGCTGAAGATCCATACAGCTTTCGCCCGCATCCGGGCCGGGTCGAGCGCTGGACGCCGCCCGGAGGTCCCGGAATCCGCGTCGAATCGCATCTCTACTCCGGCTACACCGTCCCGCCGCACTACGATTCATTGGTGGCCAAGCTGCTGGCGCATGGCGTGACGCGAGCCGAGGCGATCCGGCGCATGAGCGGCGCGCTGGGCGAGATGGAGGCTGTCGGCATCGCCACCAACGCGCCGCTGCACGGCCTCCTGATGGACGAGCCCGGCTTCGCTGCCGGCGGCTTCGATATCCATCATCTCGAACGTCTCATTGAAGGCGGTCTGCTCCAGGGACGAGGCGGCGATGACGATTGAGGAGATCGAAAGGC
>NZ_RZQI01000420.1:0-5059 GCF_003998335.1 Mesorhizobium sp. M7A.F.Ca.CA.002.05.1.1
CCGTGGTGATGCATGACGGCAAGGAACTCGACGCCAAGCTGGTCGGCACCGACCCGCGCACCGATCTCGCCGTGCTCAAGGTCGACGGCGTCGGCAAGTTTACCTATGTCGACTTCGCCGATGACTCCAAGGTTCGCGTCGGCGACTGGGTGGTGGCCGTCGGCAATCCGTTCGGCCTTGGTGGAACCGTCACCGCCGGCATCGTCTCCGCCCGCGGCCGTGACATCGGCGCTGGCCCTTATGACGACTTCATCCAGATCGACGCATCGGTCAACCGCGGCAATTCTGGCGGTCCGACCTTCAACCTCAACGGCCAGGTCGTCGGCATCAACACCGCGATCTTCTCGCCATCCGGCGGCAGCGTCGGCATCGCCTTCGACATTCCCGCTTCGACCGCCAAGCAGGTCGTTCAGGACCTGATGAAGAGCGGCTCCGTGCAGCGCGGCTGGCTCGGTGTGGAAATCCAGCCGGTCACCTCCGACATCGCTGAGTCGCTTGGTCTGAAGTCCAACAACGGCGCACTGGTTTCCAGTGCCCAGGATGATGGTCCCGGCAAGAAGGCGGGCATCACGGCCGGTGACGTGATCACCCAGGTCGACGGAAAAGATGTCGCTTCGCCGAAGGAACTGGCCCGGCTGATCGGCGCCTATTCGCCTGGCAAGTCGGTCGACGTCACCGTGTGGCGCGACGGCAAGAGCCAGACGGTCAAGGTCGATCTCGGCAAACTGCCCTCGAGCGACAAGCAGGCCTCTGTCGACCAGCAGCAGCCCGCCGCCCCGGCCAAGCCCGACACGCTGGCTGATCTCGGCCTGACCGTTACCAAGTCTGAAAACGGCAAGGGACTGGTGGTGACCGATGTCGATCCCGACAGCGATGCCGCCGATCGCGGTATCCAGCCAGGCGACGTCATCACATCGGTCAATTCGACCGAAGTGAACGGCACCGACGACGTCACCAAGGCGATGACCGATGCAGTCAAATCCGGCCGCAAGGCAGTGCTGATGCAGATCACCCGCGACGACACCAATCGTTTCGTCGCGCTGCCCGTCGCCAAGGGCTGAGGTCAGCCCCGGAGCGTTCTCTCGGCCTTTCCAGGGTGGGTGAGGGCGTTTCGGCGGCAGGTTGGGCTTTTCCAGTGCGGCAGTTTCAACACCCCCGAGCCGCCGTACGGGAAAGCATGGAGGAGCGCGCGTTAGTCAGTCATCGCGCCTTCCCCCGGCGGCAGCGGGCTTCCCATCGTCCGCTGCCGCACACTTTCAAAAGCGCTTCCGCGATCCGACGCAAAATGACATCGGCAGCGAGCAGCTTTATCTCGCACGGCTTCGGGCAATCTTGATCGCGGTGCGCTTTGGCAAAGGCCACAATGCAGATGTCTGCCACTCAACCTTCCGGCGAAATCGCGTATAACAGCCCTATGAAGATTCTCGTCATAGAAGACGATCGCGAGGCTGCGGACTACTTGCAGAAAGCCTTTGCCGAGGCCGGTCACACTGCTCATGTCGCCGGTGACGGCGAAACCGGCTTTGCGCTCGCCGACGCCGGCGACTACGACGTGATGGTGATCGACAGGATGATGCCGCGTCGCGACGGCCTGTCGGTCATTGCCGGTCTCCGGTCCAGGGGCAACACAACGCCGGTGCTGATCCTCTCGGCGCTCGGCGAGGTCGATGACCGGGTCACGGGTCTGCGCGCCGGCGGCGACGATTACCTGACAAAGCCCTATGCCTTCTCCGAGCTTCTCGCCCGCGTCGAGGTTCTGAACCGGCGCGCCAGCGCCAAGGAAGCCGAAACCGTCTACCGCGTCGGCGATCTCGAACTCGACAGGCTGTCGCATTCGGTCCGCCGTGCGTCACGCGAGATAACGCTGCAGCCGCGTGAATTCCGATTGCTCGAATATCTGATGCGGCATGCCGGCCAGGTGGTAACGCGCACCATGCTGCTGGAAAATGTCTGGGACTACCATTTCGATCCGCAGACCAATGTCATTGACGTCCATGTCTCCCGGCTGCGCGGCAAGATCGAGAAGGGCTTCGACAAGCCCATCCTGCATACGGTTCGCGGCGCCGGCTATATGCTGAAGAGCGGCTAGCTGCGGCATGGCTCTTTCCGTGCCAGCCATCATGAAGACAACGGCAGCGCGGCTTTCGGCGCTCTACCTCCTGCTCTTCGCGCTCTGCGCGGTGGCGCTCGTCTTCTATATGACCTCGTTGTCGGCGCGCATGCTGACCGGGCAGACACAGGACACCATCAATGACGAGGTGCTCGGTCTGGCTCGCGCCTATCAACGCGGCGGTCTGCCGGTGTTGGTCCGTGTAGTCGAGGCCCGCTCGCGCCAGCCCGGCGCCAACCTCTATCTGATCGCCGACGCCAACGGACAGATCCTGACCGGCAATGTGCAGAGCCTGGAGCCGGGCGTTCTCGAAACCGAAGGCTGGACCAGCAGTCCGTTCTCTTATCAGCGTTTTGGCGAGGGAGAGCTCGAGCGCCTGCGCAACCTTCCCGCCGAGCAGGGCACCACCACCCAATCCGAGCAGAACGATGCGCAGGCGCAGGGCGAAAAGGGCCACAACGCCATTGCGCTGGTGCTGCGGCTGCCGAACCAGATGATCATGCTGGTCGGCCGCGACCTTGGCGAGCCGGAGCGGTTTCGTGCGGTCATCCGCCGTGCGCTGATGCTGGCGCTCGGCATGATGGGGCTGGGCGGATTGCTGATCTGGTTTTTTGTCGGTCGCGCCGCGCTGAAGCGCATCGACAGCGTGTCGGAAGCCAGCCGTCGCATCATGGGCGGGGATCTGTCGGGCAGGCTGCCGGTGACGGGGGTTGGCGATGAGTTCGACCGGCTCTCCGAAAATCTCAATGCCATGCTGGCCAGGATCGCCACGCTCAATGAAGGCTTGAAGCAGGTTTCCGACAACATCGCGCATGATCTGAAGACGCCGCTGACCCGGCTCCGCAACCGGGCCGAAGCGACGCTTTCGGGCAAGCAAAAGCCCACCGACTACCGGCGGGCACTGGAAGGCACCATTGCCGAGTCGGACCAGTTGATAAAAACCTTCAACGCCATCCTGATGATTTCCCGGCTGGAAGCTGGCTACTCCTCGGAGAACACCAACCGCGTCGATCTGGCGGAGGCCGTGCGCGATGTCGTCGAACTCTACGAGCCGGTGGCGGAAGAGGCAGGCGTGTCGCTGGAAGCAGACGCGCCCGAGGCGGTGTCCGTCAACGGCAACCGCGAACTGATCGGTCAGGCGCTGTCGAACATCGTCGACAACGCCATCAAATATTCGACCGGTGCCAATGCCCAGCCGGCGGTGCGCGTCACGCTCGAGCGAGCCGGTACGGACGTTCGCCTGTCTGTTGCCGACAATGGACACGGCATTCCCGACGATGGCGACCGGGCGCGGGCCACGGAACGTTTCGTGCGGCTGGAGAAGAGCCGTTCGCAGCCGGGTTCCGGTCTTGGCCTCAGCCTCGCCAAGGCGGTCATGACGTTCCACAATGGCCGGCTTGAACTCTTGCCTGGCAATCCCGGATTATCCGTGGTCATGAGTTTCCCAGCACGGGAGGATCACTGATGAGCACGGCTGCGAGGGCGAAAGATTGGCTGCTGAAGCCGGCGACCAGCCTGGCTCCGCTGGACGAAGACCGTGCGCGGCTGGAACTGGCCGAGATCGCTTCCGCGGCGCGCGAAGAAGGACTGACGCGGCTGGCCAAGTTCCTGGCCGGCAAGGGCGAGGGCCAGGATTTCCTTGCTGCCGTCTTCGATCTGTCGCCGTTCCTGCGCGATACCGCACGTCGCCGGCCGCAAATCCTGGACGGGCTGTTCGAGCAGACGATCGAGGCTCGACTGAAGGTGATCGGCGCCGCCATCGACCAGGTGCATCTAGCCGAAGCAGTCTCGGAATCCGGCTTGATGATGGAGCTGCGCCAGTGGAAGGCGGAGGCGCATTTCCTCATCGCGCTGGCCGATCTTGCCGGCGAGGCCGAAACGGCGCTGACGGTCCGGCGGTTGAGCGACCTCGCAGACGCCTGCACCCGCGCCGCCGTCGACTTCCTGCTGCGCGACGCGCATAGCGAGGGCAAACTCAAACTGCCGGATGTCGGCAATCCGTCGAAACAGTCGGGCTGGATCCTGCTCGGCATGGGCAAGCTCGGCGCGCATGAGCTGAATTTTTCCTCCGACATCGATCTGGTGGTTTTCTTCGATCCGGAAGCGCCCGCCGTCGTCGATCCGCTCGACGCCACCGAGTTGTTTTCGAGGCTGACGCGCCGCCTGGTGCGCATCCTGCAGGACCGCACCGAACACGGTTATGTCTTCCGCACCGATCTGAGACTGCGCCCAGACCCCGGTTCGACACCGCTGGCGATCCCGGTCGAGGCGGCACTGCGCTACTACGAGGCGCGCGGCCAGAACTGGGAGCGCGCCGCGATGATCAAGGCACGCCCGGTGGCGGGCGATCTGGCCGCGGGTGCGGCCTTCCTCAAGGAGTTGCAGCCCTATATCTGGCGCAAATACATGGACTACGCGGCGATTGCCGACGTCCATTCGATCAAGCGCCAGATCCACGCCCACAAGGGCCATGGCGAGATTGCGGTCAAGGGCCACAACGTCAAGCTTGGCCGCGGCGGCATTCGAGAGATCGAGTTCTTCGTCCAGACCCAGCAGCTCATCGCCGGCGGACGCTTCCCTGAACTGCGTGGCCGCGAGACCGTGCCGATGCTCGGCGAGCTTGCGACCGGCGGCTGGATCACCGCCGAGGCGCGCGATGCGCTTGCCCGCCAGTACTGGTTCCTGCGACGCGTCGAACATGCCGTGCAGATGGTTGCCGACGAGCAGACGCACACGCTGCCGGAAGATGATGAAGGCTTGGAGCGTATCGCACGCATGCTCGGCTTTGCCGATGCTTCTGCCTTTTCTCAAGCGTTCCGTGCCTCGCTGCAGCAGGTCGAACGTCACTACGCGGCACTGTTCGAAACAGCACCCGAACTGTCGACCGGCATCGGCAACCTGGTCTTCACCGGCGATGTGGACGATCCCGATACGCTGCAGACCTTGCAC
>NZ_RZQI01000041.1:0-14941 GCF_003998335.1 Mesorhizobium sp. M7A.F.Ca.CA.002.05.1.1
GTCCTGCTGCGACCACGGCGATGACCGACCCGTCCTGCACGACCAGCCGGCGGACCTCCACATTTTCGATAATGGTGATCGAGGCTGTACGCCGAACCGCGGCGACGAGCGCGCGCACCAACTCGCGACCGGTGGCGTCGCCGGCTGCATGCACAATCCGCCGTCGCGAGTGTGCCGCCTCGAGCCCAAGTCGCAACGCGCGGTCAGGGTGCTGGTCGAAGTCGACGCCGAACCTTTGGATCGTCCTAATCGCTTCGGGTGCAGCTCGTACCACTCGCCGCACCGTGGCCTCATCGCAGAGTCCGTCGCCGGCAGCTATCGTGTCGCAAAGGTGAAAATCTGGGCCGTCGTCGCCCCCGAGACTTGCCGCAAGACCGCCCTGGGCAAGTTCACTGCAGGCTCCGGTTCCAAGCGGCGCGTTGGTCAAAAGCACGACCGGTTCCGGCGCCAGATGAAGCGCCGTCATCAGGCCGGCAATGCCGCCGCCGATGACGACCGGCGCCCCGGCGATGTCGCGAACCTCCAGACTCATAGGGAAAGCATGCGCTCGACCGCGCGGCGGGCGGGGCCGGCAATTTCGGGATCAATCCGGACCTCATGCCGGTTCTGCTCGAGTGCGGCGCGAATGTTGGCCAGGTTGATGCGTTTCATGTGCGGGCACAGATTGCATGGGCGAACGAACTCGACGTCGGGATGCGCGACCGCGACGTTGTCGCTCATCGAACATTCGGTCAGAAGGACGACACGCGTCGGTTTCTCACGCTCGACATAATCCGACATCGCCGCGGTCGAGCCGGAGAACTCCGCCTCCGCGACAACGTCTGGTGGGCATTCTGGATGGGCCAGCACGATGACGCCTGGATGGGCATCGCGCAGTTCCCGGATGTCTGCTGCGGTGAAGCGCTCATGCACCTCGCAATGGCCTTTCCAGGCGATGATCTCGACGTCTGTATCGGCTGCCACGTTCCTCGCCAGATATTCGTCCGGGAGCATCAGCACACGCGCCACGCCAAGCGATTCCACCACCGCCTTGGCGTTGCCGGACGTGCAGCAGATGTCGGACTCCGCTTTTACGGCGGCGGAAGTGTTGACGTAAGTAACAACGGGGACCCCCGGATACCGCAGCCGCATTAGCCGCACGTCGTTTGCCGTGATCGATTCGGCCAGCGAGCAGCCGGCGCGGAGATCCGGGATGAGCACGGTCTTGTTCGGATTGAGCAGTTTTGCCGTCTCGGCCATGAAATGAACGCCGGCAACCACGATGATGTCGGCGTCGACCGTCACCGCCTTGTGGGCCAACGCCAGGCTGTCGCCGACGATGTCTGCCACGCAATGAAAAATTTCGGGCGTCTGGTAATTGTGCGCCAGCACCACCGCATTGCGCTCACGCTTCAGCGCTAAGATGGCTTCAATATCGCCGGCGAACGCGGGCCATTCAACGGGTGGGATCACCCGCCGGACACGCTCATACAGGGACGCAGCCATAGGTAACGCCCCAGTCATTGGCGCCTCGATTATATTCGGTTTGACAATAAGGGAATATATCTACCTTGACTATAAGTATGTCAAGCCCGCGCCAGCGGTAATTTTGTCCCGGCGATAGCCCTGTCGTCGAGGACGGCATGCCGGAAGCGATAAAGCTTCGCCGGTCGGCCGCCCGTGTCGAGGGAGGTCTCCCCGGTCTCCTCAACAAGTTCCTGCTGCTCGACCAATCTCCGGAAGTTCGGCTTGTTGATCAGCCTGCCAGCCAAAGCTTCCACGGTTCGCTGCAGTTGCAGCAGCGTGAAGGAAGGCCGCATAAGCTCGAACACGACCGGCCGGTATTTGATCTTCGAACGCAGCCGCGCGATCCCGGTTGCCAGAATACGACGGTGGTCAGCGACCATTGGTTTGCCAGCCGCGGCCGCAATCGCGTCCCTGCCGCCACCGGCCTCCTCAATCAGAGCAGCTTCATAGAGCAACTCGTAGCGTTGGAGCGTGAGTTCCTCGTTCCAATGGCGGTCGTCGAAGCCGAAGGCTATCGCAGCGCGCTGCCGGCGCTCGCGTTGAGTGGTCGGCTCGCTGGCGCCGCCGGCCCACTCAATCAGGCGGGGCCGCAATCTATCGAGCAGCACAGGCGGCGTGCCGAAGCGGTGGTCCTCCCAGGGAAAATATTCGTACCAACTTTGCCAGCCGCACGCGGCCGAGTTCGTTGCCTGTTCCTTCCTGGTCAATGCGAGATAGCTGATTGAGATGACGCGCTGGTGGCGCTCAGTGCCGATGCGATCGCGATCGGCGAAGGTGTAGAGTTGCTCGATGTATCCAAGTGCATGGCCGGTCTGCTGCTCCACCCACCCCCTCAAACCCGACTGCAGTGATCGATGCTCAAGGGCAAAAGGTCCGGAAGGGAGGGTGTCCGCATGACCGACTGTGAGGACACAGGGCTCACTGTCGTTTACGGCGACCACGACGGCAGTCAGGTCCACTTTGGCTTCGTCAGCTTTGACGGCGGCTTTGCCTTTCTTGGTTCTTCTTGTCTGAGGATCCATGTTTGCGAAAGCGGGTTGGCCCAACGGAGCGCCTTAATCGATTGAATGTAACCTTGGCAGCCAGCACGTCAACACCGGAGTACTCAAGCGCTGTTTTTAGCTCTTCGCAGTCGCACAAAAATATGCCAAACGCGACACCCGCTGTTGGTAACGTAAGGGAAGGGGCCTCGGTTGAGCGCGGCTGGTCAGATAAAAGGGATGACTCCTCCAGATATTCGATCGCGAAAAGGCCAGACGCCACTTGTATGCTTGACGGCCTACACCACGCCGGTCGCGAGGCTGCTCGATCGCCACTGCGACATCGTTCTTGTCGGCGACAGCGTCGGCATGGTGCTGCACGGCCTGTCGTCGACGCTGGGGGTCACGCTCGACATGATGATCATGCACGGACAGGCCGTTCGCCGCGGCCTTGAACACGCGCTGATGGTCGTCGACCTGCCCTTCGGTTCCTATGAGGAAAGCCCAGAGCACGCTTTCGGCAACGCTGCGCGCGTGATGGGTGAGACCGGTTGTTCAGCGGTAAAGATCGAGGGCGGCGAGACCATCTCGGAAACCATCCGCTTCCTTACCGCGCGCGGCGTACCTGTCATGGCCCATGTGGGCCTGACGCCGCAGGCGGTAAACACGTTTGGAGGCTATCGTGTGCAGGGCCGGGGAGCCGATGCAGAGCGGATCAGGCGCGACGCCAGGGCGGTAACCGAAGCGGGCGCCTTCTCCTTGGTGCTGGAAAAGATACCGGAGCAGCTTGCACGGCAGATAACCGCCGATATCGACATACCCACAGTCGGCATCGGTGCCTCGCCAGCTTGCGACGGCCAGATTCTGGTGAGCCACGATATGCTCGGGCTCTTCACCTCATTTCGGCCGAAGTTCGTCAAACGCTATGCCGAGCTCGGTGAGCAGGCTGAGGCGGCAATCGCCGCTTACGCCACCGATGTGCGGAACCGGCACTTTCCGGCGGTCGAACATCTCTATGTCAACGCCTTTAAGGCCGGTGACTTCACATGAGCGTGCCGATCGCTCGAACCGTGAGCGAGCTGCGCGGCGTCGTTGCGCAATGGCGTCGCTCGGGTGCCACGATCGGTATTGTGCCGACCATGGGAGCCTTGCACGACGGGCATCTGAGCCTCGTGCGGAAGGCGCTCGAAAGGGCCGAGCGGGTGATCGTGACGCTGTTCGTAAACCCCAAGCAGTTCAACAGCCCCGCCGACCTGATTGCCTACCCTCGGACGGAAAGCGACGATGCTGCCAAGCTCGCTCTGCTGGGCACGCATCTGCTCTATGTGCCGGACACAGAGGAAATGTACCAGGTGGGCTTCGCCACGGCCGTTTCAGTGTCCGGCATCAGCGAATGCCTTTGCGGCGCATTCCGGCCCGGCCATTTCAATGGCGTGGCGACGGTCGTGGCCAAGCTCTTCCTGCAGGCCGGCGCTGACTTCGCCTTTTTTGGCGAAAAGGATTTTCAGCAACTTCAGCTTGTCAGGCGCTTGGTCCGGGATCTCGACATTCCGATCACTATTGTGCCCTGTCCGACAGTCCGCGAAGCCGATGGTCTTGCGCTATCGTCGCGTAACGTGCGGCTCTCCCCAGCCCAACGCGCCATTGCCCCAAAACTAGCATCGGTCCTGCTCGATACGGCCGAGCGGCTTGCACGCGGCTCCCCCATCCTGCCTACGCTTGATGAAGCGCGTGCAGCAATTCTGGCTGCCGGCTATCGCGAGCTCGAATACCTGGAGCTTCGCGGAGAAACAGACCTGCAATCGTTAGCAAGCCTTGACCGACCGGCACGCTTGCTTGCTGCGGCTTGGCTTGGCGACACGCGGCTCATCGATAACGTCGCAATATCACCCATCGGTAGTTGGTCAGGTGGGCGGAGCTCTCTCCAATCGGAAGCAGCACAGCAATTGCGGTGATGACGGCGGCGCGTCGTATGCCCTGCAGGGACAGGCCATCATTTAGAACCACGTCTCCGTCGGCTTCCAGCAACCTCCGCGAGGTACGCTAAGCGCAGATGCATCGCGTATTTGAAACCTTGGTCGAGCAACTCTCTGCAAGCGTCGATGCCGTCGATCTCCATGAGGCAATGGCGTCCGCCGCAGCCGGGTTCGACTTTCCGCTCTTCGCTTATTTCACCTACCCATCCGCTTCCGGCGACAGGCCGCGATTGATCTCGAATTATCCATCATCATGGACATCACATTACCTGCAACAGCGCTACCACAGCGTGGATCCCGTGATCCTGCGGGGACTGCGGGGCTGGGATACCTTCGACTGGGGTGTGGACCGCGATCACCGTTATTTGCCGACCTCTCAGCAGGAAGTCCTGGAAAAAGCAGCTGAGTTCGGCATTCGCGGCGGACTGACCATGTCGATGCATGATCATCGCGGCCGGTTCGCCGCACTGACCTTCGCCTCCAACGAGGCGCATCCGCCATTTCTGAGGTCGCTGACGCGCTACGAAAAAGCAATGCAACTGGTTGCGATCAACGTTCATATCCATGCCCGGCGCAGGCTCGCCGAAGATTGCGTGGTAGATGGCATAACGCTCACCCGGCGGGAGTTCGAGTGCCTGAAATGGGCGGCGTGCGGCAAGTCGGCCTGGGATATCAGCCAGATTCTCGGTGTCTCGAAACGCACCGTGACCTTCCATCAGGAAAACGCCAAGGCGAAGCTTGGCGTGCGAACCATCAACCAGGCCGTAGTGCGGATGGCTGCTCGGGCGAGATCCTGATCCTCTCCAAGTCTAGCTGTAAAGGTCTACAGGCTGCATTCATGACGGCTTTGCCCTTCGATTGCGTGGACACATCCCGCACGGAGACGACAATGATGCAGCTGATAACACCCGACTGCTACGCCGAGTTTGCGAGCGAACTCAAGGAAATGCACGGACTTAGGTATCGGGTTTTCAAGAAGCGGCTCGATTGGGAAGTGCAGACCGAAGGCGAAATGGAAACGGACCCGTTTGACAGCCTGAACCCCGTCTACCTGCTTCTTAAGGGGTCCGATTGGCGAACTTGCGGCTGCGTCCGCCTTTTGCCGACCACCGGACCGACAATGTTGCGCGATACGTTTCCGACGCTGCTGGATGAGATGGTGGTCCCTGCGAGTGCCGATATCTGGGAGAGTAGTCGTTTCGCGCTCGATCTCCCTGCGACAGCGCCGAAGGCAGCTGGCGGCCTGGCCCAAGCAACCTACGAGCTCTTCGCGGGGATCATCGAATTCGGCTTGGCCAACAATCTCTCCGGGATCGTAACGGTGACAGATACGCGCATCGAAAGGATCCTTCGTCTCGCGACCTGGCCGTTGTCACGTATCGGACAGCCCAAGCAGGTCGGCAACACCGAGGCAGTCGCCGGCTTCCTCGATATTTCCTACGCCAGTCTCTTGCGCATCCGCTGGAGGGGACGCCTCAACGGGCCGGTGTTGTGGCAACCAGTTCTCATCCAATCGGCATAGCGCCTGCGGATGCTCAGCCGTGACTTGAGTTAAGTCTGCTCACGGCCGCCACCGCCGCCGTGAGGGTGAGCGGACCCGCCCCCACGAGCTTTCGACTGTTCCGGTCGATTGGCTCGCGCGGCCGGACTTTGGATTTCCGTAGGCGCAACCCGCAGTCCAGCGTGAGCACGCCAAAATGGCGCCCCTCGGCTTCGTCCAAAGAAGCCAACGTGGCTTCTGAAGTCGTCTTAGAATATTGGACCGGCCGCCGTGAGCGATCGCAACCTCAAAGCTTTGCCGGTATGCCGGTTTGGCCGGACCGTCGGCCAGTCGGAGCAGTCCCCTGATAAGGACCCGAGCTGACCGCGGTCCAACAGCGCCCGAGCCTATGCTTTGTGCATTACCGTTCGGTTGGCCATGTCGTCCAAGACCGCATGAAGAAGGCTTCCAACCTCCTGCGCAGCGAGCTCTGGCGCAATTCCTACATCGGACAATTGAATGAGCATTTTCTTGGCAGCACAGCGCCAGAACGCACTCGCCGCCTCGCCGTTCTTGGTCTCGAGGGCCTGGGCGATACTTTCGACCAATATACGTCGCCGATGCAGCGGAAATACGCAAATGTTTGATTCATGCATCAATCACCTCACAGATTCAGTTCCACAAAGAAAAACACCGGCGTCTTCAAAAGAGCCCCGCTAGCGCGGTGACGGTTCGCGGCGACATGACGAGTTCCACTTCCCCATCGACAAGCCATTGGGAGATGAGCCGCCGGACCGCATATCCGGGACCGCACATAAGGTGAACCACCATTGCTCATCCGGCTGCATTTTCCTGGGCCGTTCGACGAGGCGTTCCAGCCGAATTGACGTCCAATGACTTGATCTCTGAAAGGGCAGGGCGGTACGAATCACCCGATTGTTCCGCTGCTTACATTCCTGCGAGCTTGTGTATGAACGATTAAAGCGTGCCCGAGCCGTTCTTGGTGGCCGCCGCAGAAGGGAATCATGTCATCCGCTGCCTATCGTAGGCGGCGCGACTTCTAGCATGACTGCACTGCCCCGACAGGGCTTTGCAATCGCGCGTTTCGAGGCCTATGCTTTGGCATCGGCCGGCATTTACTTCGGTGCAGCCGACAGTAAGACGTACGCGCTCTTGCCCCGTTGGAAGAGAGCCTTGCCCGATCCCTCTTTCGCGACCAGGTGCTGAAGCCCTCACCCCGCAGGACTTCGCGCTTTTGCGACCATCGCTGCATCACGTCGAACCGGGCATCAAGGACCAGTTGGAGGTCGCGCATCAGCCGATCAAGAACGTATATTTTCCCGAGAGGGGCATCGCGTCGGTGGTCGCCACCATGACCGGCGGGCGGCAAGGTGAAGTCGGCATTGTCGGCGATGACGGGATGAAAGGAATTGCCGTCATTCTGAAAGCACTACCTGGCGCCTGCCGGTTGAAAACCTTCGCCCTGCGATTAGCCCGTCGCTTCGCACCTCAGTGCTGGATTATGCCCACGCGTTCCTCGTCCAATCATGCCGGACGGCACTGGTCAATGGCCACTCCAAGATCGAAGAACGGCTGGCCCGCTGGCAGCTTGATGGTCCACGACCGTGCGGAAGGAGATAAGATCCTCCCGACGCATGAATTTCTGGCGACCATGCTCGCGCCCACCGCCCGGGGTCACCACGGCCCTGCAAATGCTTGAGTATCGAGGACTGGTGCACGCCAAGCGCGGCGAGATCACGATCATCGACCGTGCCGGATTGATAAAGCTCACACATGGCGCTTATGACAAGGAGGAGCAGCGTTATTTCGGCCTGGCCGCTGCCTGAAGCATGTCGGTTGAAACGGGTTCAGCCGACGTCTCCTTGCCCCTCACCAGGTCGCCCAAAAGCATCAGCGGTTTTGAACGAATCGCAGCGATTGTCCGCAATCGGACATAGGCTTGAAGGCGGTCGAATTCGTGCCATAAGTCGGGTTGGTCAGGGTTCAGGGAGGAATTCGTCATGACCAATTCGTTTCACACTGTCACCGTCGAAAAAGCCGCAGAAGCCTATGTCCTTTCCAGGGGAAGGGTCCGCTTCTCTCCATGGCGCAGGCGATCCGCGCCATCCGAACACTAATGCCGGCATGCAAGGCCACCGACCGCGAGTTGGAGGAACTGTTGGCGGCCGCTTCCTTCGTTCATGGCGTGCCCGTCGCCTTCGACACAAAAACAGCCGATCGTGTAGAACCACGGCTGCATTCCTAAGAGGGCATGCCGCGCCATGCAGACTGTCAGAGGGCATTCGTCAGATCGTAGTCCGCTAACTTAACTGCAGAGTCTATAGGACGTGTTCCAGCATTGCGAACTCACCGATCGCTTTGTTGCCAAAGCTGCCAGCAAGCGATCGCCTCATCCAGCCGTTTGCACCATCTCATCACAGACATCATCGCGATGCTACCTGTCCAGCATATGTCCAGCATTTCGCAAGGCGGCCAGAAGGAGCCTCGCATAGCCTGTGACATCGATCTGGGCCTGCATCGAAAGGGGCATGCTGGTCCAGTTCTCCAACGGTGCAATGAAAGGTGAGAAGGTGCCATTGACAAGGCAACAACAGCTAACAAGGCCCTCTCGGTCCAATGCCACCACACCGATCTTGTCGCCTGGATATCCAATGGCTGCGACTCGCTGGACCTCCAGGTCACCGTCCACCCGCACGTCAAAAAGAAGGCTACCACGGCTCCTCGTGGCTATCTCAGCCGCCTTCTCATCAAAGCTTGAAGAGAGCAAGCGGACGCTTTCCACCGCCATCTGGAAAATCACCAAATCCAGTTCATTCACGGCCATATGGGCATTTCCGCGCAACGGGTGGTGATTGCAATGACACATACTGCTTGTTCACAGATGTCGGTCACGAACGATCATTCGTCGGGTTCCGGTTCCGACCAACGGTGTCGCCACCTGATCGTGCTGCGGTTCGAACCTTCCGAACGCGAGCCGAGCGCGCTATGAGGTTGGAGTCTAGGTCTCGGACCCTGCCTCGCGGCCTTCTCATCTTTGGCAGACCCGTTGCAACGCCGCCGCGATGGCGCAAACGCCAGATGACGCTGATCCATCGCTTGATCGTGAACTGAGCTTCTGAACACCATTGGGACAGCAGGGTGGAAGGGCTTGACCAACGCTGCCCCCGTTTTCCAAGAGGACCCGTCCTCGATTGAATCTTTCGAGCCCCGTGCGGCGCGCAGCCAAATGATGACCATCTGGACCCTGCTCGCAGACCGCAAGGCAAAGAGGGAACCTTCCAGGCAGCCAAGCTGCGCCGACGCAAAGAGCGACCTTTGGAATTCCCAAGAATTTAGCCTTCCATAGTTGCGACAGGCAACCACTGCACGAGTGTGGGAGAGCGAATCGCAAGCATTGCGTGAGGTCCTGCGCGTTTTCCCCTCTTTGCTATTTGGCACATCGTTTGCGCCGAAGTGGGCGCAGCGTTCGACCGGAGCACTGCATGGGAGAGGGAGGAGCCCCACCCCGATCCGGTCAAGGAGAGAGACGGTGTTGGTTCCAAGAGTTCCCCGCGCGATCGCAGCGCCCCGCAAGCGCCATTTTGCCCGGACCTACGTGCAGGTACTTGCCGCCATAATCCTGGGTGCCGCAATCGGCTATTTCCATTTGGAGACCGGCCACAGCCTGAAGCCGCTCGGCGATGCCTTCGTCGAGGTCGTCAAGATAATCACCGTACCTGTCATCTTCCTGACAATAGCGACCGGCATTGCCGGCATGAGCGATCTGCAGAAGGTCGGCCGAGTTGCCGCCAAGGCGATGGTCTATTTTCTCACCTTCTCGACGCTCGCTTTTGTTGTCGGGCTGATTGTCACGAATATCGTTCAGCCTGGCGCCGGCCTCAACATCGATCCGGCCTCGCTCGATGTCGAAGCCGTTAAGGGCTATGTGGCCACGGCTCACGAGCAGTCCGTGACCAGCTTCCTGATGAACATCATCCCGTCAACGATTGCCAGTGCCTTCGCGGAAGGCGACATCCTGCAAGTCTTGTTCCTCTCGGTCCTGTTCCTCTCGGTCCTGTTCGGCGCGGTCTGCCGCTACAACGGCCGCTCGCTCTTCTCTCTCGTCCGATACATCAAGGACGAGCTGCTGCTCGCAATGTCCTCCTCAGAGGCCGCGCTGGCCTCGCTCATGGAGAAGATGGAAAAGGCCGGCGCCACGCATTCGGTCGTGGGTCTCATTCCATTCAATCTGGACGGCACGAATATGATGCTCGCCGCCCTTTTCATCGCCCAAGCGACGAAAACTGATCTCCCGATCGGCTGCCGGATCCTCATGCTGTTTGTCGCATTGTTCCCTTCGAACGGAACAACCCGCATTACCGGTGCAGGCCTCGTCACAATGGCTGCAACGCTCTTTCTTGTTCCGGCCGCACCGGTCACCTCCGTGGGGCTTATTCTTGGCGTTGATCAGCTTATGTCCGAATGCCACGCGCTGACGGTTTTTCTCCGCAGCGTAGCGGCAACGCTGGCTGTCACCCGGTCCGGGGCGAGCGGGATAAACGACGATTCGGGGAGCGCCTCACTAGCGGACCGTTCAGCGCTCTGGCGGTGGACGGTCAAGTCGCCCGGCGTGGTGAACACAATTCCCCGTGCGAACGACGCTCAACTATTGGGGTGGACCCGATGGCGCAAAGCCGTATTTGAGAAACCGCCAGATCGCACCGGCACCTGTGCGCCTGTAGCAACTGCGGGGCACGATCAAAACCGACCCATTTTACACCAAAAAGGCGGGCCGTTGCTGCCACGCCGTCCATGGATTGGAGACTCATGTCTAAGCCGACTGCCATCACTGTCGCAGCTCTTCTTTTACTCCTCGCCTTGCTGGCGAGCCAATATAGCGCGAACCTGCACCGGCAGGCGTGGTCGACCGCAGGCAAAAGTGGAGCGGCGCATTCGACAACGATCTTCTTCGCCAATCGCCGGCAACCCGCAAGGCGATGCCGTTCTGGTCATATTCAATGACTACCACAACTGTCCGCATTGCAGACTGGCTGATATCAACTACCAAAAAGCCTCAAGCATGAACCCAATCTGAAGCTTGTGATCAAACAGTTCCCGGTCCTGGGACCGGATTCCCAATTCCCAGCCTTTGCCGCACTCGCCTCGAGAAAACAGGGAAAGTTCGACGAATTCCACCGCGCCCTTATGATTTCCCCCAGTTGAAGGGTCACTCTCAAGATCGCAGCGCGTGTAGGCCTTGACGTTGAGCAGCTCAAGCGGGAATGCAAGATCCGGCCATCGCAGATGAAATGCGCGCGTCCGCGCACTCGCGAAAGGTCTGCACTTAGACGGTACGCCCGCGTTGGTGGTCGGCGATATAGTGGTCGCCGACCTTGTGGACATGGCCAGCTTGCAACGCTTGCATCGCCGATGCGCGCTCAAAGCGTGCTGGCTCTCGTGCGGGGCAGCATCTGTAGACCGGCCACGCTGTTGTTGCCGGAGCGTGCCGTTTGTGGCAGCTGGCTTTGCTGTCGCTCCTCGTAATCTTGTTGCGGTCATCCAGCTGCCGTGGGCGCCAACAACAATCCTGAGCGCCCGCGCCTGAAGTCGCTGGCCGGGTGCTCGTGAACCGAGCCCGCTTTTCTTCGGCAAGCTCAGGCGGTCTTGGCCCTGCGGCATCGCCCCCTGGCGCGGGGCAGCCTTCGGCTGCTGACGGTCGCCGGCCTGTCGGCCGGCGTCTTTCTATTGTGGCCTTCCCCCTGGCGCAGGGTGGGCAGCACTCCCTTCTAGGCCCGCCGCGGCGTCCCGCAACCCTTCGCTTGTCGCTTTCGGGTCCTCCACTCCGTTCCGGTCCTGCTGATGCAGTCCGCCTCCGACGGCGGGCCTTTCCGGTCGCTTTTGCCGCCCACCCCGCTTCCGGGGAGGGCGCGCGATTGTAGAGCGGAGGACATCACGATGCGTGCAAACAACAAACGTTGCGGCAGCCGACAGGCTGGCGCAGACAGTGGCGGGCGCACCGGCGCCAGCCTTTATCAGGAAATCACCGACCGCATCATTGCCGAACTGGAGCGCGGCACCGTGCCATGGGTCAAGCCGTGGGGCAGGGCAAGGACAGGCCTCGGCCTGCCGCGGAATGCGGCCACCCAGCGCCGATATTCCGGCATCAATATCCTGATCCTGTGGGGCGCGGTCATCGAGCGCGGTTTCCCCAGCCAGAACTGGCTCACCTTCCGGCAGGCGCTTTCGCTTGGCGGCAATGTCAGAAAGGGCGAGCACGGCACCACCATCGTTCACGCTGACCGCTTTGTTCCCAAGAACGAAAAGCAACGCGCCGACACCGATGGCGACGAACCGCAGGCGGTGCCCTTCCTGAAGCGCTTCACCGTCTTCAATGTCGCGCAGTGCGATAATCTGCCCGAACATCTTTACGACGCCGGCGAGCCTCTGCCTGAGCGCGAGATGGTCCCGCACGCCGAGGCGCTCATTCATGCAACCGGCGCTGATTTTCGCATCGGCGGCGAGCGCGCCTTCTACATGCCCGGCAGCGACACCATACAGGTGCCGCCGCAGCGGGCTTTCTTCCACCAGATCGACTATTACCGGACCTGCTTTCACGAGCTTGGCCACTGGACCGGCCACCCGAGGCGACTCGCGCGCGACCTATCCGGCTCCTTCGGGTCCAACACCTATGCGCGCGAGGAACTCGTCGCCGAAATCGCATCAGCCTTCATCTGCAGCAGTCTCGGCATCGAGCCGACCGTGCGCCATGCGGACTACATCGGCTCATGGCTGACGGTTTTGCGCGAGGACAACCGCGCCATCTTCCGCGCCGCAAGCCATGCCTCGAAAGCCGCCGATTTCCTGCTTGGCCGCAATGTCGATGTCGAAGGTGAGGCACATGCCAAAACCGCCTATGGGACCGCGCAATCCTCACACGCGACCGCCTTGCGCCTCTGATGACGCAAAGCCGCGCGCAACCAACTCGACAGTTCTTTTGAGGTTGCCCTAACGCCGATGGCCGGCGTTGGCGTCGATCGTTCATCGGACCGAGGTTCGCAAAAAAAGAGGGCGGCATTGATGCCGCCCTCTCGTTGCGAAAGCTGCCAGAGCTGGATTAGAAATCCATACCGCCCATGCCGCCCATGCCGCCGCCACCCATGCCGCCAGGCATGCCGCCGCCGCCAGCCGACTCCTTCTTCGGAGCCTCCGCGATCATGGCTTCAGTGGTGACCAGCAGGCCGGCGACCGAGGCCGCGTCCTGGAGAGCCGTACGGACAACCTTGACCGGATCGACGATACCCATGGCGATCATGTCGCCATATTCGCCGGTCTGGGCGTTGTAGCCGAAGGTCGCGCCCTTGTTCTCAAGGATCTTGCCGGCAACGATCGATGCTTCCGCACCGGCGTTGGCCGCGATCTGGCGGGCCGGAGCCTGCAGCGCACGACGAACGATGTTGATGCCGGCGGCCTGGTCGGCGTTGACGCCGGTGGCCTTGATGTTGGCCGAAGCGCGCAGCAGGGCTACGCCGCCGCCAGCAACGATGCCTTCTTCGACGGCCGCGCGGGTCGCGTTGAGGGCGTCATCGACGCGGTCCTTCTTTTCCTTGACTTCGATCTCGGTCGCACCGCCGACGCGGATGACGGCAACGCCGCCGGCGAGCTTCGCCAGACGTTCCTGCAGCTTCTCCTTGTCGTAGTCCGAAGTGGTCTCTTCGATCTGCTGCTTGATCTGGGCAACGCGGCCCTGGATCTCGGCCTTCTTGCCGGCGCCGTCGACGATGGTGGTGTTCTCCTTGGAGATCGACACCTTCTTGGCGCGGCCGAGCATGTTGAGGCCGACGTTCTCAAGCTTGATGCCGAGGTCTTCCGAGATGACCTGGCCACCGGTGAGGATGGCGATGTCTTCCAGCATGGCCTTGCGGCGATCACCGAAGCCCGGCGCCTTGACGGCGGCGATCTTCAGGCCGCCACGTAGCTTGTTGACGACTAGCGTGGCCAGAGCCTCGCCTTCGACGTCTTCCGAGATGATGACCAGCGGCTTCGAGGTCTGCACGACAGCCTCGAGGATCGGCAGCATGGCCTGCAGGTTGGAGAGCTTCTTCTCGTGGAGAAGGATGTAAGCGTCTTCCAGATCCGCAACCATCTTGTCGGCGTTGGTGACGAAGTAGGGCGAGAGGTAGCCGCGGTCGAACTGCATGCCTTCGACGACTTCGAGTTCGGTCTCAGCAGTCTTGGCTTCCTCGACCGTGATGACGCCCTCATTGCCGACCTTCTGCATCGCTTCGGCGATCATCGAGCCGACCGAAGCATCGCCGTTGCCGGCGATGGTGCCGACCTGGGCAACCTCTTCCGAGGTCTTGATCTTCTTGGCGTTCTTGATCAGCGTCGCAACGACGTCGGTTACCGCGAGGTCGATGCCGCGCTTCAGGTCCATCGGGTTCATGCCGGCGGCAACGGCCTTGTGGCCTTCCTGGACGATCGACTGCGCCAGAACGGTCGCGGTCGTGGTGCCGTCGCCGGCGATGTCGTTGGTCTTCGAAGCAACTTCGCGGACCATCTGTGCGCCCATGTTCTCGAACTTGTCTTCAAGCTCGATTTCCTTGGCGACGGTGACGCCGTCCTTGGTGATGCGCGGGGCGCCGAACGACTTGTCGATGACCACGTTGCGGCCCTTGGGGCCGAGCGTGACCTTCACCGCGTCAGCGAGGATGTTGACGCCGCGCAGCATGCGCTCGCGGGCATCGCGGGAGAATTTTACGTCTTTGGCAGCCATTTTTAGCTCCTGGCAGGGGCTTTGATCGAGCCCGGGAATTCAGTTGACGGGGAAAGGCCTGATATGAGCCGATGATGCCCATGATGTCGGATTCCTTCATGATCAGAAGGTCTTCGCCATTGAGCTTGACTTCGGTGCCCGACCACTTGCCGAACAGGATGCGGTCGCCGGCCTTGACGTCCAGCGGGACCAGCTTGCCAGCTTCGTCACGAGCGCCGGAGCCGAC
>NZ_RZQI01000421.1:0-5056 GCF_003998335.1 Mesorhizobium sp. M7A.F.Ca.CA.002.05.1.1
AATATAACCAGCGCGGGCATCAGCTTTATCGCCTGGTCGAGGTAGACGCCGCCTCGGGCCGCGGGCGCTCCCTGATCGATGAGACCAGCGAGACATTCGTTGATTATTTGCCGCTGGGGCATGGCCAGGAGGATGCCGGAAAAATCTTCCGTTACGATGTCGATGACGGGAAGGAGATCATCTGGGCATCAGAGCGCGACGGGTATGAGCATTTGTATCTTTTCAACGGCCGGACAGGCGCGCTCGAAAACCAGATCACGCGAGGTGAGTGGGTCGTCCGGAGGGTCAACCATGTCGATCCGGTCAAGCGTCAGATCTGGTTCGAGGCGAGCGGGATGAACTCGCAGGAGGACCCCTATTGGGTCCATGCTTACCGCATCGGCTTTGACGGCAAGGGACTGACTGCACTGACGCCCGAACCGGCCAACCACCATATCGAGTTCTCGCCTGACAGGCGCTATTATGTCGATCTCTGGTCACGCATCGATCTGCCCCCGCGCATGGCACTCTACCGCGCCAGCGACAATGCCAAGCTCCAGCAGATCGAGACGGCCGACATTTCTGAGCTCGTCGCCGCAGGCTGGCAGCCGCCGCTCAGTTTCCATTCCAAGGGGCGCGACGGCAAAACTGACATCTGGGGCGTGCTCCACCTGCCAGCCAACTTCGACCCGACGAAGAAATACCCGGTTGTGGAGAATATCTATGCTGGACCCCACGGCTCCTTCGTCCCAAAATCCTTCTCGCGGTGGACAGAGCCGCTCACGCAGCTGGGCTTCGTCGTTGCTCAGATCGACGGCATGGGCACCAACAACCGCTCCCGCGCCTTCCATGATGTTGCTTGGAAGAATCTGAAGGACGCAGGATTTCCCGATCGCATTCTGTGGCACAAGGCGGCGGCCGCGCAATATCCATGGTACGACATATCCAACGTCGGCATTTTTGGCGCATCCGCCGGCGGCCAGAGTGCAGTCAGCGCGCTGCTCTTTCACCCCGATTTCTACAAGGTCGCCGTCGCCAAAAACGGCTGCTTCGACAACAGGATAGACAAGACCTGGTGGAACGAACTTTGGATGGGGTGGCCGGTCGGCATTGAATATTCGCAATCCTCCGCCGTTGACAATGCTCACAGGCTGCAGGGCAAGCTGATGATCGCGGTCGGCGAAATGGATGATAATGTCGATCCGTTTTGCTCGTTCCAGCTTGCCGATCGACTCATCAAGGCAGGAAAAGATTTTGACATGGTCTACGTTCCTGGTGCCAATCACCATACTCTAGGCACCTACACCGAGCGCAAACTCCTAGACTTCTTCGTTCGCAACATTCTCGGTCAGACCCCGCCCGACTGGAACACCAAACCGATCGAGCTGGAATAGCTTGTGGCTCTTGCAATTGTTAGCTCGCCTTATCAGCTGTAATCAGGGCGAGGCGCGAGCAAATCTGCACCGAAGGACGATCGTGGAGTCTAGGACTTGCGCTGCGTATTGAGGATCGGCTCGCCGCGGCGTTGGTCTGAGCAAACTGCTTGATAGGCACGCCTGCAGACCGCGTGTGTGCGATTGCAAGATCCCCTATCAGCCTGGTGTGAAGCGTTCAGGGGAAAAGCCGCACCCAACGCCGCTTCCGCTCGCCGTAACGCTACGGCGGTGCGGCCCACCGATCCGCTCGACGAGCATTGGAACACATAGGTCCCCGAACGGACGATTGCCTTGGCAATAGAAGACCCTCGTCGGTCATCGCCGCTGTGGGTGGCAGCCCGTCGGTCTGGAGCTGCCACGATTCTCATCCTCGCGTCACATATGAGCTGAAGCTTTCCGGATCGGGTATCCAATCGGCATCCAGTTGCTCGGCGATATGGTTGAATTCTGCCCTCAGGACAAGAGTGAGTAGAGCAGCCCCGCTACGAAAATCCCATCCTGGTTCGTTTGACGCATCGACTATTCAGATTGATTGGCGTGATACCCGGCGCGGCCGCAACACGCGAGGCCGTCAACCGCTGAGCAGAAAACCAGCCTTCGCCTTCCGCGGCGGCGGACCTCGTCAGCCTCTCGAAAGCTTGCCTGAGTAGGTTGCTCATGTGATCTGTGGAAGTGAGGATAGCGTGCACCCGTACAAACTAGACATTCATCGTGGCAGCTTGGCTGCAGGTGCAGCACGCCGTACCGCACGAGCAAGCGGACAGGCCGGCCAAGCCGGTTTTGAGCAGCACTTGGGCGAACTGCAGGCGGCGGACGAGTTGATGGGTGCGCTAGGCGAGGAGGTCCTCGTCAATGGCTCGCATGGTAAAGGTGAGTTGAGACCAACGAAGAGGCAGAGGATCCAAAGCAATCTGCAGCATGCTGTCACTGAGCGGCAACCAGGTGAGGTTGGCAACTCAGGCGCTCGCGTGATGATGCAACTCCCCACCGATCAGGTGGGTACATCGGAACGGGAGGCGCAACTTGTGATGCAGGGGGACGAGCACGAATACACCCCAGCACCGCATCTCGACGGGTCGATGCCCTCGACAGTGCAGCCGGATCGTCCAATTGTGGTCCCCGACGGTGCCGACAAGCGTCCTGTTTATTCCAACGATGCCACCGCCATCGAAGGGCTGAAGTCAGCACTCCTTGCGGGTAAAGCCAGGCCGGACACGGTCACTCGCAGCACAAATTCTCTTTTCGGCTTTAGTCGTTGGCTCTTTCAAAACAACAAGCCAGGGCTTGCTGCTCGGCTTTACCATCCGTCGCTGAGCCAGGATCTCGAGGAGTACGAGAGTAGGGGTGGTTCCTCCACCGTGGCTGGCGCACTGCGTCAATTGATGAAGTCGATGGGCGGAGCCGGCCCGATTGTGGGTCGCGCTGTCCTGAACCCCCATCCTGACGACGCCGCGCTCACCAGACATTTCAGATCCGCGAGCGGCTACGCAACTGCTCTTAACCATTTCAGTCATTACCTACGTCAAAATGACAAGCTCGGAATTGCGGGTCGCATTTACGATAAATCGCTGGATAAAGATGTTGAGAGCTACAAGGCCGCCTCCTCTAATGGTGGAGCTCCGATCGAATCTGCGCTGGTTTATCTCCGCAAGAACCCGCCGCGCGTTATACTCGGGAATCATCTGGAAAACGCGGTCAGCATGGAGGCTCGTCCCCGTGGCGACGCTGCTCAGCATACCGCACCACAGCAGGGATTCGATTGGCCAGAGGAGCTCCTGCCGGTAGGTTATAAGGAGGGCACCGATCTACCATTGTCTCTCGCCCCAACCGCGCACCAACACCAAGCGCCCGACTTTGGAGAGGCCGTCCCTCACTTGAACTGGCGCCACGGCGACCAGGGCGCCCCGGAGGAGCTGGTAGCTGCACGGGACAGGAGCAGCCCGCTGCCAAGCGAGGCGGTGCCACATAAATCTGGACGGGGACTCGCTACGCAGCCCAGATTGTGGGCGGAGAAATCCGCCTCGCCAGAGCTCTTTCGACGGCGGGCGGAGCAGGCTCTGCCGGCGTCCGCCAGAGGTGTGGAGACATCCTCCGCGGTTGATGAAGCCGCGCAGGCCGCTCGCCAAGCTTTGGCTTGGTTGCAGCAGGAGATGGAGGGGATCGAACCGATGCAGGATCCTCATGAGGTGGCTACACCGGAATGTGAGGCGCAGCTCGTCAGGCAGAGGGATGAGCACGAATCCACCCCAGCACCGCATCCCGGAGGTGGTGGGTCGATGCCCTCGACAGTGCAGCCGGATCGTCCAATTGTAGTCCCCGACGGTGCCGACAAGCGTCCTGTCTATTCCAACGATGCGACCGCTATCGAAGGGCTGAGGGCAGCATTCCACGCGGGTAAGGCCAAAGCGAACACGGTCACTTACAATGTAAATTCTCTTTTCGGCTTTAGTCGGTGGCTCCTTCAAAACAACAAGCCAGGGTTTGCTGCTCGGCTTTACCATTCGTCGCTGGATCAGGATCTCAAGGAGTACGAGAGTACGGGTGGTTCCTCCACCGTGGCTGGCGCACTGCGTTACCTCAAGAAGTCGACAGGCGGAGCCCCGATTATGGCTCGCCCTGTCGTGATCCCCTATCCTGACGATGCCGAGCTCATTAGAAATTACAGAGCCGCTTCGACCAAGGAGTACCTGGCAGCGCCTGCGACCGGACGGAATCCAGATACCGTGGGCGGCTATACAAATTTTCTTAGACATTTTAGTCAGTACCTGCGTCAAAATAACAAGCTTGGGATTGCGGCTCGGATTCACGACAAATCGCTGGATAAAGATGTTGAGAGCTTCAAGGCTGTCTCCTATGGTAATAGGCTAAGTATCAGTTCTGCATTGGCTCACCTCCGGGATATCCTGCCGCGCATTGTGCTCGGGCGCGAAACTGTCCTTTCTGCTCATCCGGCAGACGCAGTCACCAGGCGCGTTGGGGCCGCTGCTGAAGCTGGGCCAGCGGCACCGGCAAGAGCTCCCCAACCCGCCTCGCCAGCAACCGCTAGGCTGCCAGGCACCTACCGCGGCCTTCCACTGGTTGATGTGACCACACTGACTACCAGTTCCTCTGGGGCTCAGATCGGGGCGCTCGATCCGACAGCCCCGTCCAACGTTGCAACGGGGCGGGTGCTCGGCGCCGCCGAATGGCTGAGCGACGCCCATATCCAGAGAGATTACAATTTGCTGGAGGGGCAACTGCAGGGGATCAATCCGGCGCTCGCTGCCCGGACTCGGCTGGTGGATCCTTCCGTATCCCATCTACTGCGACACACGTCGCCGCAAGACGCTCGAGGCATATTGCAGTCCATCTATAATCAAAACAACGCCACAGCCGACTTCCTGTTCTTGCCAGTGAATAATGGCACGGCTACTAGCCCCGGCACCCATTGGTCGCTGCTGCTCGTTGATCGCCGCGACCCGGAAAGGCGGTTCGCCTATCACTACGACTCCCTCCAGCGAGAGGGATATAACGACGTGCCTGCAAAACAGCTCGCAGGACTGCTGAATGCCACCTTGGCGCCAGCCCCCATGGCCAGACAGACGAACCATTATGATTGCGGCGTATTTGTCCTGGAGGGCACGTGGGCGCTGGTTGAACGA
>NZ_RZQI01000422.1:0-5041 GCF_003998335.1 Mesorhizobium sp. M7A.F.Ca.CA.002.05.1.1
GGCCTACACCAGCTTCATCTTCGCCGAAGGCGACATACTCCTGTTTGGCCGGGAATCCGCAGGCGTGCCGGATCCTGTCCATCAGGCGGCTGATACGCGGCTGACCATCCCGATGCAGGGTACGGCGCGCAGCATCAACGTCGCGCTCTCCGTCGCCATGGTGGCGGGCGAAGCCGTCCGGCAACTCGGATAATGGCAGTCCGTCTCCCGTCATCTTGACCCAGGCGCACATCGCCTTCTCCTTCGTTTGCACATCCAGGGTTTCTTCGCTACAAGCTCAACTTAACTTTAGGTCAAGCGGAAAAATCGGGGCGGAAAATCAGACATGGCGCCTATAACGGAATTGACGGTCGGCCAGGTGGCCATGCGCAGCGGGGTGGCGGTGTCGGCGCTGCATTTCTACGAGGCCCGCGGCCTGATCCGCAGCCATCGCACGTCGGGCAACCAGCGCCGCTACGGCCGCGATGTGCTGCGGCGCGTGGCGATCATCAAGGTTGCACAGGAGGTCGGCATCTCGCTGGCCGAAATCGGTGCCGCACTTGAATCACTGCCCGAAGGCCGCACGCCGACGCGCGACGACTGGAACCTTTTGTCGACCGCCTGGCGCGACGGGCTCGACCACAAGATCGCCCAGTTGAAGAAACTGCGCGACGGGCTGACCGACTGCATCGGCTGCGGCTGCATGTCCATCGACAAATGCCCGTTGCGCAACAAGGGCGACCGGCTGGCGCGCGAGGGGACAGGGGCAAGAAGGCTGGTTGCTCCGCCTCTCTCAAGGACATCCTAGTCAGCCGCTGGCAACCGCCTGATGGTGAACTCGATCAGGTCGCCCGGCCGCTCGAACCAGCTTTCGATCTCGGTCCAGTAGGCCTGCTTGGGAAAGCGCTCGAACCATTCCTTGGCCTTGAGCCGCGCATCGGAGCGCGGCAGCACGAAGGTCTCTCGCAGGAAACCATCGCGCGGCATACGCACGCGCTCGGCACGGCTTTGGTCGAGCCTTCTCTTCAGGCCATCCAGCGGCGGTCTTGCCGGGGTGCGCACGAAACAGCTCCTTGCACCTGGCGCATGACCCGAAATCGGAATCGAGTTTCGGAAAGGATCATGCGCAAAACCAAAGTGACTTGACCCTTGCCCTTAAGAGATTAGGGATCGCGCCGGCAAAAGACGAGTCATTTGTGGGACTCGCCGCCCCAACCGGAGACGGCACTTGGAACGACCAGAAATACCGACAGGCCTGCCCGCCGACATCGAACAGAAGAAGATGAAGGCACGGCTGTGGTTCGAGGCGCTGCGCGAACGCATCTGCGCCACTTTCGAGCAGATCGAGCAGGACCTTGGCGGGCCGCTGGCCTCGTGGTCACCGGGCCGTTTCGAAAAGACGCCGTGGGAACGCGACGAGGGCCGTGGCGGCGGCGGTACCATGTCGATGATGCACGGCCGCGTCTTCGAAAAGGTCGGCGTCCACACTTCGACCGTCCATGGCGAGTTCTCGCCCGAATTCAGGAAGCAGATGCCCGGCGCCGAGGAAGACCCGCGCTTCTGGGCATCCGGCATTTCGCTGATCGCGCACCCGTGGAATCCCAACGTTCCGGCCGTGCACATGAACACGCGCATGGTGGTAACATCGCGCCAATGGTTCGGCGGCGGCGCCGATCTGACACCGGTGCTCGATCGCCGCCGCACCCAGGACGACCCTGATACTCTCGCCTTCCATCGCGCCATGCAATTCGCTTGCGAGAAGAATGCCGCGGTCGCCGATTACCCGAAATTCAAGGCCTGGTGCGACGAGTACTTCTATCTGTCGCACCGCAACGAGCCGCGCGGCACCGGCGGCATCTTTTTCGACTGGCTGCATTCGGGCGAGGACAAAGGCGGCTGGAATGCCGATTTCAACTTCGTCCAGGATGTCGGCCGCTCCTTTCTCGTCGTCTACGGTCACCTCGTGCGCGCCAACTTCAACGAGAACTGGACCGATGGCGACCGTGACGAACAGCTCATCCGCCGCGGCCGCTATGTCGAATTCAATCTGCTTCACGATCGCGGCACCATCTTCGGACTGAAGACCGGCGGCAATGTCGCGTCCATTCTCTCCAGCCTGCCGCCCGAGGTTCGCTGGCCGTAACAAAATGGTGAGCGCGGCGTGAGTCGCATTGATGTCCCATTCGCTCGAAATGGGCATGGAATGTGGCACACGGTGCGGCGCAAAATTTCTTTTTCGTCTAATAGGCCGTTGAAAAGACTGGCCTATTTGTGGGGCCGGGTCGGGAAGCGCCGGCGGTTCGCCTGCGCGCAATTCCAGGAAAGTGCGAAACGGCTTTCCGACCGGAATTGCGTCAGACAAAGCGAGCCGCGACCCGACGCGACCGGACGGCCCAGACGACGCGGGGCACCTCATTGAGAGGGATGCCCTACTTCCAGGAGTACTTCGCAATGCGCAAGATCATTGTTTCGGCGGCCGCCGCTGCCCTTCTCGCTTCCGGTTCGGTGGCATTCGCCGCCGTCAAGCACACCACCGGAACGATCAAGACCTTTGACGCAACGGCCATGAGTCTGGTCCTCGACGATGGATCGTCTTTTACGCTTCCCAAGACCTTCAAGGATCCTGGCCTGCAGGTCGGTGAAAAAGTCCGTGTCTCATGGGATATGAAGGGCAAGAACAAGGTCGCCGAGGCCGTCAAGGCCGCAAAATGATGGCTTGCCCGCCAGAGCAGGATGAGACGATGTCCGGTCCTGTTTCGGGATAGTGTTAAGAGGGTGGAGCAGCGCTGCTCCGCCTGTTTGCCGTTGACCGCAACCAATGCCGCCCCATCTGTGTTATGCTTCTCACCCGCTCGCGGTCCGCGGATTAAACCCTGGAACCGGACCATGAGCCAAAAAAAGTACCGGAGCCTCGACCAGGCTTCACGGAGGAAAAGGAGAAATCTCATGAAGGAATTTCACTGCGGGTCGCTCGTGCCCGGCTGTGACTGGCACACGCGTGCCGACGAGGAGGCCGAGGTCATGCGCCGTGCCGTCGAGCACATGCGCGAGACGCATGGTGAGACGGTCATCCGCGAGACGATGATCGAGGCGATCCGCTCGCGCATCGAAAAGAGCCGCGACGCGGCCTGATCTACCCGGCGTTCAAAGCTTCGGCGGCGCGCTTGAGGAGCGCGTCGCGATCAGGGGTAAACCCGGCTTCGACCCATTCCGCCTCGAGATTCCTGAGGATTTCGCCGAGTTTCGGTCCTGGAGTTGCGCCGAGCGCTGTGAGATCGGCACCTTTCAGCGGAAACAACGGCTTTTCCCATTTGGTGGCGAAGGCAAGCTGGCGCGAAAAGCCACCGGCTTCGAGCAGCGCCTCATTGTCCTCGACGGCGCGCACTCTGGCTGCCGCAAGCGACAGCCGCAGCCGGTCGACAAACCCCTGCCGGTCGCCGCGATAGAGCCTTTTCGCCAGTTCGCCCTCGGTCGTCTTCGGCTCGACGGCGGTGGCAAGCGCCCAGTGGCGCAGGCGATCCGCTTCGGCGGTCGAGAGTTTGAGCCGCTCGGCGAGCGTCTTCATGCGAGCGGCATCGGGCGGCACGATCGCTTCCAGTCTGAGCAGCGGGTCGGGTGCCCAGCCCAGATCCTTCCCGGCCTTGGCCAACCCATGGATGGCATCGATGCCCCATTTCTCGCTTTCCGGCAGCGCTGCGGTCAAGACGCCTGCCTGCCGCATCCAGAGCAGCGCCCGTGACGGATCGGGCGCCGACAAGAGCTTCTTCAGTTCCGACCAGATGCGCTCGGCCGAAAGCTGGGCCAGCCCTTCCTTAAGCCGGGCGCAGGCTTTCAGCCCTTCGGCGTCCGGCCGTCCATCGCCGTACCAGGCGAAGAAGCGGAAGAAGCGCAGGATGCGCAGATAATCCTCGCGGATACGCGCTTCCGGGTCGCCGATGAAGCGCAGCCGGCGTGCCTCGATGTCGGCAATGCCGCCGACCAGGTCGACAACCCTGCCGTCGGCCTCGGCATAGAGCGCATTGATGGTGAAGTCGCGCCGCTCGGCGTCAAGCTTCCAGTCGCGCCCGAACGACACTTTCGCGCGTCGCCCGTCGGTCTCGATATCGGCGCGCAAGGTGGTGATTTCATAAGGTTTTCCGCCGGCAACCACGGTGATTGTCCCATGTTCGATGCCGGTTGGCACCGCCTTGAACCCTTCCGCTTCGGCGCGGCGGAGGGTTTGCTGCGGCAGGCAGGTGGTGGCGATGTCGATGTCGGCGACGGGCTGGCCCATCAGCGTGTTGCGCACCGCGCCGCCGGCGACTCGCGCCTCTTCACCGCCTTCGGCCAGTGCGAACAGCAGGCGCTGCAGATGCTTGTCGCCGAGCCAGTCGGCCCTGTCCGCGATCGAGACACTCACGCATAAAGCCTTTCATAGAGGGTACGGATGATGCCGGCGGTGACGCCCCAGATGCGCCGTTCGCCGTAAGGCATGTCGTAGAAGAACCATTCGAGATCGTTCCACATGCGGCTGTCGCGCTTGTGGTTGGCCGGGTCCATCAGGAAGCGCAGCGGCACTTCGAAAGCGGCGTCGACCTCGTCGGCGTTGAGCGTCAGTTGGAAACCGGGCCGCACGATGCCCAGCACCGGCGCGATGCGGTAGCCGCTGCCGGCGACATAGTCGGGCATGCGGCCAATGATCTCGATGCGGTCTCGGCCAAGCCCGATCTCCTCGAAAGTCTCGCGCAGCGCCGCCGCCTCAGGGCTCGGATCGGTCGGATCGATGGTGCCGCCGGGAAATGCCACCTGCCCCGAATGGCTGCGCAGCTTTTCGGCCCGTTTGGTCAGGAGAACCGTCGCATCGCCCTCATGATCGACCACCGGGATCAGCACCGCGGCATTGCGCAGCGCCTTGCCCTGGTTGAGGCGCGGATGGCCGGGGTTGAAGCGATGATCGCCATAATCGTCGCCGGCATGCGCATCCGGCTGCACGGCAAAACGCGCGCGAAAATCCGCGGATGAAAACGGCGCCGGCGTCACCTGGTCCATCACGCGCTCAGCCGCTTCAACTGGTCCGCCGGCA
>NZ_RZQI01000423.1:0-5040 GCF_003998335.1 Mesorhizobium sp. M7A.F.Ca.CA.002.05.1.1
CCTACCGGCTCGCCTGGAACGATCCCGACTTCATGACGCGGCGCGAGTTGCGCGCGGTCCGGCTGCAGCTTGAACTCCTGAAACCGGAAATGATCCTGGCCGAACGCGGCATCCGTTCGACGGTGATCCTGTTCGGCGGCGCGCGCCTGCCGGAACCCGGCGGCGAGGCCTGGGCGGCCAAGAACGAGACGCAGAAGAAGAACCTCGAGGAAAACAGCAAATACTATGAGGAGGCGCGGAAATTCGCCCGCCTCTGCTCGCAGCAGTCGGCTACCTCCTATTACCGCGAATATGTCGTGGTGACCGGTGGCGGGCCCGGCGTGATGGAAGCGGGAAACCGCGGCGCCGACGATGTCGGCGCGCCGTCGATCGGCCTCAACATCGTCCTGCCGCACGAGCAGGCGCCGAACATCTATGTGACGCCGGAGCTCTGCTTCAACTTCCATTATTTTGCTATCCGCAAGATGCATTTCGTCATGCGCGCCAAGGCGGTCGCGGTGTTTCCGGGCGGCTTCGGCACGATGGATGAATTCTTCGAGACGCTGACCCTGATCCAGACAGGGCGCATGGAGCGCGTGCCGGTGATCCTGTTCGGCAAATCCTTCTGGAAGCGGGCGATCAATCTCGATTTTCTCGCCGAGCAGGGCACGATCAGCCCCGGCGATCAGGACATCATCGACTTCGTCGACACCGCCGACGAAGCCTGGGGGATCATCAGCCGGTTCTACAAGTTAGGGGAGTAGGGGAGTGGGGAATTGAAGAACTGGGGAACTGGGGGAATTGATCCGTAGAGACCGTCCTTCATTCTTCAATTCTTCAATTCCCCTCTTCCTTCCCCCTCCACAATCGCCGTCAGAAACCCCGCCAGGTCTCTGGTGACGATATCGACTCCGTCCTCGTTGGTCGGGTCGCGCTCCCAGATCTCGGCAAAGGTCGGCTCGAAATTGCGCGGCACGATAAGCACCGTGGTCATGCCGAGCGACTTCGGCACCGACAGGTTGCGGGCAAGGTCTTCGAACATCACCGCATTGTGGCCGGTGACGGCGTGGAGTTCAGCGAACTTCTCGTAGGTCTGGCGCGCCGGCTTGGGATTGAGCCCGGCGGCGACGATGTCGAAGATGTCGTCGAAATGGTCGAGGATGCCGAGTTGGCGCGCGGTGCGCTCGGCGTGCCTGCGGTCGCCATTGGTGAAGATGAACTTGCGGCCCGGAAGCTGGCGGATGGCGGTGCCGAGAACGGGGTCTGGCACCAGCCATGAATAGTCGATGTCGTGGACCTTCTCGAGGAAATCATCGGGGTCGATGCCATGACGTGTCATCAGGCCGTTCAGCGTCGTGCCATATTCGCGGTAGAGTTCCTTCTGCAACTTGCGCGCATCGTCGCGCGGCAATGCCAGCAGCTCGCCGACATAGGCGGTCATCTTGACGTCGATCTGCGAGAACAGATTCGAATGATGCGGATAGAGCGTGTTGTCGAGATCGAAGACCCAGTCGGTGACATGGGCGAAGCGGGCGGGGTCAGGGAGCGTGGTCATGGGCTCCTTATGGCATGAAACGCGCATTCCGGAAGCGACTTTATCCACAACTTCTGCTCGTTGAGGTTGCGTAAATCGCCTCACGATTCAAATTTTAGGCATCTGGGAAAGGTGGCCTTTAGGGCTTGCTGGCAGAGAGGCAGTCTTGTGGGAGCAAGCGATGAACAGCATAATTCTGAGATCCGCCGCCGTTGCTTTCGCCTCAGTCGCGGCCTCTCTCCTGCTGACCCTGATCATCGTTCCGGCCATGGGATTTCCGGTCAACCGCACGATCTGGCTGACCTCCACGCTCTGTCCGCTGGTGCTGGCGTGGGCTGCCAGCGCAAGCACTTTCTGGCAAAGCGACAGGCTGAAAAACGCGCATCGCGATCTCGCCCGAGCCCATGCCCAGCTCGCCGCCGCGCATCGCCGCCTGGCGGAAAAGGCGAGCCGCGACGACATGACCGGCATGCTCAACCGGGAAAGCTTCTTTGCCGCGCTCGACGGTTCGCGCCGCAAGTCCGATCGCGGCGCGCTGCTGATCATCGATGCCGATCACTTCAAGACCATCAACGACAATTTCGGCCATCTGACAGGTGATGACGCGCTGCTTTTGATCGCCAGCGCGATCCAGCGCGGCGTGCGCAGCGGCGATGTGCTCGGCCGCATCGGCGGCGAGGAGTTCGGCGCCTTCCTGATCGGCGCGACCGAGCAGGAGGCCAAGCGCGTCGCCGAGCGAATTCGCCGCGAAGTGGAGCTGATCCGCTTCCGGCCCGTCGACGAGCGGACCATTCCGCTCACGGTCAGCATCGGCGGCACTGTCTGCGGCGAGGAAGCCAGTGTGTCGGAGCTGATGCGCGCCGCCGACCGGCGCCTCTACCAGGCCAAGCACCAGGGCCGTAACCTGACGATCATCGACACCGGCATTTCCGAGGCGGCGTGATCCGATCTGCCGCAACCGGCCTGTTAAGAAAATTCTAACCCTGTTTGCACTCGGTTGTACCGCTTAGCCGGGTTTTCACTGCTTTGCGGCCAGACTTGGCACGATACTGGCTTCCACGGTGATGCATGTGTCGTTCCGGGAATTGCCGTTCTGGGAACGCCATGCAGTGCCGAAGCCCAGCCGAGAGACCAGCCATGAGTTTCATCATCAAGAAAATGTCACGCCGCGCGCTCGTGCAGGCGTTGATCGCATTGCCTGCCCTGTCTTTGTTCCGCAAGCTGCCTGATGCCGATGCAGCCGATCCAGAGCCCAACCCGAACGAGATCGTCGAGGTCAATGGCTGGATTCTGAGGCGGAGCGACCTGGCATGATCTTCGACAGCTACGAGGCGTATCGCGCCGCGAACTTCACCCCAAAAGTGTGCATCCTAGGCTCCGGTCCGGCCGGCACGACCATTGCCCGCAAGCTTGGCGCGGCCGGCATTCCGGTGGTGGTGATGGAGGCCGGTCCGCGCGAATTCAGCGACGAGTCGCAGGACTTTTACCGTGGCAGCACGGTCGGCGATTTCTATTTCGATCTCGACATAACCCGGCTGCGGTTGATGGGCGGCAGTTCCAACCACTGGGCCGGCTGGTGCCGCGTGCTCGACAAGCAGGATTTCGAGCCGAAGGCCTGGGTACCCGATACGGGCTGGCCGATCCGCCGCACCGACATCGAACCCTATCTGCCGGAAGTGCGCGACATTCTCGACCTTCCGGCCCTCCGGCCAGATGTGCCGATCTCGGACGACATTCGCTGGGTGCAGCTGATCAAGAGCCCGGCCGTGCGCTTCGCCGAGAAGTTCGGCGATGAACTCGACAAGGCCAAGAACATCGCGGTGGTGCTCAACACTTGTGCCACCGAGCTTACCGGCGACGGCAAACGCGTGACGGGCGCCAGACTGTGGTCGAACGGGCAGAATGCCGGCTCCTTCAGCGCCGACTATTTCATCGTCTGCACCGGTGGGCTGGAGAATTCGCGGCTGCTTCTGTGGTCCAACCAGCGCTCGAACGGCGGCGTCGTGCCGAATGCGACGGCGCTTGGCCGCTACTGGATGGAGCATCCGACCTTCGAGGGCGGCAATGCCATCCTGGCCGACTATAACGCGTTCGAGGTCGACGCCGTCAATGAGGCCTTCTTCTCGCCGACACTTGCCGCCACGGAGCGGCTGCAGATCATGAATTTCGGCATCCGGCTGATCGAGACGCCGTATCCCGGCGTCAAGAGCCTTATCGCCGACCTCGCCTGCACGGCACCCGACATGGCCGAGTGGATGTCCTCCAAGCTCAGTCAGAGACTGCGCTGCGCCGCGCAGCTCTACGTCGCCTGGGAACAGGCGCCGCTGGCCTCCAACCAGATCGAGTTGTCGAAGACCAATGTCGACCATGCCGGCGTGCCACGCATCGAATTGCACTGGAAGAAATCCGAACTGGAACATCGCACCCTGCTCGAAGGGCTCAGACTGTTCGGCAAGACGCTGATCGAGAAGAATCTCGGCCGCGTGCGCATTGCCGACTGGATCAGCAACGGCCAGGACTATCCGACCAATGACGAGACGGCGGGCCATCACCATATGGGCGGCACGCGCATGGGCACCGACGTCACCAAAAGTGTGGTCGACGCCAACTGCAAGGTGCACGGCATGGACAATCTCTATGTCGGCGGCTCCTCGGTGTTCTGCACGTCAGGCCAATGCAACCCGACGACGACGATCACCGCGCTGGCCTGCCGGCTGGGCGACCATCTGAGCAAGGTGGTCACCGCCTGACGGCTGCAGGGCAACTGCTGCCTAGAGCGTCGCCGGGTCGAGCGCCGGCTGGTCCTTGCGTCGGGCGACGATCGCCGCGAAATCGGCGGTCTGGAAGGCATCGCGCAAGGCGTCGAAGGACGGCAGCACGAAATAGGCGCGCTGGAACTTGTCGATCTCGTAGCCGGTGCGCATCACCGTTTCCAGGTCGAAGGGCACGTGGTGGGCGTCCTTGCCTTCGACCGCGAACTGCAGCTCGGTAAACGACGACATCAGGCCGGCGCCAAAGGCCTTTAGCGGCTGGCCGGCCTCCTGCATCAAGCCGTATTCGGCCGTGTACCAGTAGAGCCTGGAAATCATCTCGTCGCCGCCCAGCGCGATGATGTCGCCGGCCTTCTCGCCATACATCTGCATGAAGTCGGCGAACACCGGTTGCGACAGCGCCGGCACGTGGCCGAAGAAATCATGGAACATGTCGGGCTCGACAATGTAGTCGAGCTCCTGCCTGGTCCGCAGCCAGTTGGTGACCGGGAAGCGGCGATCGGCGAGATGATCGAAAAACGGGGCCGCGGGAATGAGACCGGGCACCGCGACGATCTCCCAGCCGGTCAATTTGCGCAGCTTGGCGCTGACCTCGTCGAAATCGGGAATACGGTCGAGCAGGCCAAGTTTTTCGACGCCGTCGAGATAGGAATGGTGGGCGAGCCTGCGCGTCAATTTGGTCTGGCGGTCGCACAGCGTGCGCCACACCGCCTGCTCTTCTTCGCTGTAATCGTAGCCCTGGGACACGGTGAAATC
>NZ_RZQI01000424.1:0-5024 GCF_003998335.1 Mesorhizobium sp. M7A.F.Ca.CA.002.05.1.1
ACTGACGCCAATGCGCAACTGAAAGAGCTCGTCCGTTTCGAGATGGCGCTTTCCGCGCGTGTGCTGCGCTATGCCCACGACGCCCAGAACGGCCGCGTCGATCCCAACCGCATGACCGGCTACTATGATTTCCCGGCCAAGCCGCTCGACTTGCAAGGCGTGCTGAGGACGCTGGCGCATACCCAGCAAGTGCGCACCTATCTCGAATCGCGGCATCCGCAGAATGCGGAATACCAGGCGCTGCGCGTCGAACTCGAATCTCTGCAGGCCAGTGCGGAAAACGAAATCGTCGTCGACCCCAAACTGTTGCTGAAGCCGGGCGGAACCAGCCCCGAACTGCCGAAGCTCCTGACCTTGATCGCGCGCAATCTCGATGACGAGATGGGCGGCGCCTATGGCGAGATCCTGTCCAGGCTGGCCACCAGCGAAGTCTATGATCCGGAACTGGTCCCGGTCATCAAGGCCGTGCAGCAAAAGGCAGGCATGAAGGGCGACGGCGTCATCGGCCCGCGCACCGTCGCGACGCTGGCCGGAACATCCAAGGCCGACAAGCTGCTGAAGGTGGAAGTGGCGCTCGAGGAACTGCGCTGGCTGCCCTCCGATCTCGGCAGCCCGCGCGTCTTCATCAACCAGCCGGCCTTCACCGCGAGCTACATCGACAATGGCGAGGAAAAGCTCAAGACGCGTGTCGTCGTTGGCCGGACCACCAACCAGACCTCCTTCTTCTACGACCAGATCAAGCAGGTCGATTTCCATCCCTATTGGGGCGTGCCGCAATCGATCATCGTCAACGAGATGCTGCCGAGATTGCGCAACGATCCGGGCTATCTCGACCGGTCCGGCTATGAGGTGACGGATTCGCGCGGCAAGCGCATTCCTTCGTCGGCGGTCAACTGGGGCGCCTATGGCGCGAACATCCCCTACAGCGTGCGCCAGCAGCCGAGCGAGGCCAACGCGCTGGGCGAGTTGAAGATCCTGTTCCCCAACAAGCACGCGATCTACATGCACGACACGCCGCAGAAATCATTCTTCCAGCGTGATATGCGCGCGCTCAGCCATGGCTGCGTGCGGCTGCAGGACCCGCGCGGCATGGCGGCGGCGGTGCTTGGCACCTCCGTGGACTATATCGCCGAGAAGCTGAAGCACGGCCACTCGACCGAGAATGTGACACGCACCATCCCGGTCTATGTCGCCTATTTCACCGCCTGGCCTGATCTGTCCGGCAAGGTCGAATATTTCGGCGACGTCTACGACCGCGACTCGCGCCTGAAGCAGGCTCTGGACGCCACGGAGGCGGTTCGCTCGCCTTCGAGTTGATCCAGGGCTTTCGCTAGGCCGTTAACTCATAAATACGGCATGACCGAAAGCGGAAAGGCGGCTGAGAGGGAACGAGGAGCGGCGGCTACCGTTATCGAACAAGCTCAAAACGCAACTGTGATCCTGTTTCGGTAGGGACGAACGATGTTGAGCGCTCGAAGCGGAGGCGCCTATGTCGAGCCATTATGCGATTCTCGAAGCCCCCTCCACGCTGGGCCTGGCGACCGACGGTGTGGAGCGCTTGCCTGGCCGGCTCCTGGACCTTGGCCTTGCGGAGCGCATCCAGGCGCGCCGCGCCGGGCGGCTGGCTGTGCCTGCGAAGGACCCGACGCCCGATTCCGAGACAGGCACCCTGAACGCCAGGGCAATTGCGCAGTGGTCGCCCAAGCTCGCCGACGCCGTGGAAGCGGTGCTTGACGCAGGCGGGTTTCCAGTGGTGCTGGGCGGCGATTGCACGATCGTGCTGGGCTCGGCGCTCGCGTTTCGACGGCGCGGCCGCTACGGCTTGCTCTTCATTGACGGCAACGCCGATTTCTTCCAGCCAGAGGCGGAACCCAATGGTGAGGGTGCCTCGATGGACCTCGCCTTCGTCACCGGCTACGGTCCCTCGCTTCTGACCGACATCGAAGGTCGCGGTCCTCTGGTCCGCCCTGAAGACGCTGTCGCCTTCGCGTATCGCGATCACAAGGATCAGGAGGAGTACGGAAGCCAGCCGCTCCCCGAGGAGCTCAAGGTGCTTGACCTTCCCGCTGTGCGCGCGACGGGCATCGAGGCCGCCGCACGCGAAGCGGTCGATCACCTGACGAGAGCGGAATTGGACGGCTTCTTCATCCATCTCGACGCCGACTGTCTCGACGATGTCATCATGCCGGCTGTCGATTTTCGCGTGCCAGGCGGGTTGTCGTGGGACGAGTTAACGGCCGCGCTCCGGCTTGCCTTGGCGAGCGGCAAGGCAGTCGGCCTCGAGATCACCATCTACAATCCGCGCCTTGATGAGGACGGCAGCGCCGGACGCGGCCTCGCCGACGTACTGGCCGCTGCGCTCGGAACAGCAGCGCCATGACGATGACGAGCCATGCCTGCTCTCGGGCGCAGCAAGAAGCGACCGATTTTGAGGTCGTTTCTACTGCCTTCATATTGCGGCGGAATCTGTTTCAAGGCTCCGCATGAGCCGATCGGCGTGGCTCCGCGATTGTGAGTCTGCAAGCTAGTAGCGCTCGAACAGTGGCCGCCGGAAGCCGGCGTCGCGCCCGGCGATCAGCCAATAGAGCAACCCGGCGACAAGGCCGGCAGCGGCGATGATGCCGATGTCGACCCAACGCTCCGGGTCCATATCCTCCGGCGCGCTCGGCCAGATCAAGGCGAAGCCGCCGACCGCGGCGCCGGCGCCGAAAACCATATGCAGCAGGACATTGCGCAGCGAGAAGAACTCGGCGATCAGCGCGAAGATCAGCGTCTGCAGCGCGGTCACCACGATGGTCAGGAAATAGACGAACATGCCGAGCGGCGGCACCAGCAGCACCGCGATCGGCGAAACGCCCATGACGTCGAAATAGCTGGGCGCGTTGGGCAAGGAACTGAGCACGCCATAGATCACCGCGATGGCGATCAGGCCGACCAGCACCGATACGAAGTAGCCGGCCAACATCATCAATATGCGCTTCATTACGTGCTTCGCCGTCGCCATCCCCATCCCCCAATGCGGCGCCTGGAGCAATTCCAGGAAAAGTGTGAACGGTTTTCCGTCCGGAATTGCGTCAAAACAAAGAGTTAGAGTAGTTCACCGTTCCATGAAACGGTGAACTGCTCTGGCGCGACAGTCAGCCATCAAAGCGGGACAGACGCAAGGGGAGGCGACGGTTGGCAAGGGCAATCGCTTCGGCCAAGTCCGACTTGTGGCGGAAACCATCAATCACCGAGATCGGCGCCGCCCCTCATCGCCCTGCCGGGCGTTCGTTGTTCGAAAAGCCAAGCAGTTGGCTTTTCGTCCGCTGCGCGGACCACGCCTCGACTCCCCGTATAGTGACGGGGAGAAGGGGGCTGGCCGCAACGCCGGCGCCATCCTTGCCTTGCAAAGGATGGTGATTGGCGAAACCATCGATGCCAGCGTCCCTCTCCCCGTCACTATACGGGGAGAGGATGCCGGCAGGCAGGTGAGGGGCGGCGCTAGCGGAAAGGCCGATGACACAGCCAAGAAAGGCCAGTGGATTCGCGTCGGAACGTTCCCCTATTTCGGCTCCGCCGTCACAGGATCGTAGGTGATTTCAACCTTCGCCTTGTCCGCCGTGTAATAGGTGACGGTGTAGGCGCCGCTGTCCCAGTCGACCTCGTCCACATAGCGAAAGCCGTCGCGCTGCTCGACCTTGGCGATGATCTCCGACAGCTTCTTGGCATTGGGCGGCGGCAGCGGCTTGTCGTCCGCGGCCAAGGCTGCCCCGCCGGCGAGAAGAACGGCGACGCTGGTCGCCAGAAGCAATCTGGACATGGCTTTCCCTCAAGTTTCGTCGGACAGAAACTCGCTGGCGTGCCGGTTTGTTCCGCAGCCGGAATGCGTGCCGATTCAGTCCACCGGTTTGCAGCTGCCCGAATGAGGGGCCGCCGCCCGCTTGACTTACGCGGCGCGTCGTTGAGCGGGGTGGAGACCTGAACGGGTTCGGCGAGGGTCGACGGCAGTCACGATGCTGTGGTGGTGATCGCAATAGACGCGATCCGCCGAAGTTGGCCCAGCACAGAAACGATAACCGCCGGGCACTGACCGGTCTTCGCTCACCGGGAAGCGGCACTGATAGACGCCTAGCTGAATGAGGGGGACGTCTTTCGAAATCGGTCTGATATTTTCTGGCATGGTTTTTCAGGTTCCTGGTTCATAGCCATTGCCGGCTGACGACCGCAATGCGACCGTGTCAAAGCGAGCTTCTCTCGTTTTGGAGGGCTGTGGATCACCATATGGTGTTGGTCGCGGTGTCAATGAAGCCCGAAACCCTGCTTTAGCAAGCCAATCATTGCGACTTAAGGCCACACTTGCCGCTGGGAGGGCGGGCTATGAAGCGAATACATTTTGTCAGCAGACAGTGCGGTCGCGTCCCGGAGCATCTCTTCGAACCGTTGCGCCGGTGCTATGGTGTGCCTGCATGATCAGAGAGCAGGGATACGAGGCATGCCCGAAGTCACCCGCCGTACACTTCTTGCGTTCACCGCCGTGGCCTCGGCCATTGAACCGAAATTTGCCGAAGCGGAAGGGGCCTCACCCGAATTGCGGTCGCTGATCGGAGCCCATGAAGCCAGCTATGCCGGGCTTCACAGGGTTGTTCATCGAGCGGGCAGCAGCAGCCACGAACGCAGGACGGCAGACCGGATTGAACAGGAAGCCTTGCTGGCCATCTGCTCCTATCCGGCGATCAGCCGAGGCGACCGCCGGGCCAAGGCCGATTACCTGTTGACCGCCGAGGCTCGGGGTGAACTCGACCTGGAAGAGCACATGCAGGCCATCCTGCACTCGATGAAGCGCTGATCGCGGCTGGTGCATCTCCACAACCAGACATCGCCGGCTGCCGTAAGGATTTTGGTGGGCGATGCAGGGATTGAACCTGCGACCCCACCCGTGTGAAGGGTGTGCTCTCCCGCTGAGCTAATCGCCCGCTCGTTGCCCAAAGGCCAAGCGAGCCGCGATATAAGGGAGGCGGGTGCGGTAAGTCAAGGCTCTGTCC
>NZ_RZQI01000425.1:0-5017 GCF_003998335.1 Mesorhizobium sp. M7A.F.Ca.CA.002.05.1.1
GGAAGAAGCATTGTCGTTGGCCGACCGCATTGTAGTCATGAACCATGGCGTCATCGAGCAGGTCGGCAGCCCGACTGAAATCTATCGCCATCCCAGGACGCTGTTCGTCGCCGATTTCATCGGCGAGACCAACAAGTTCGATGCGACGGTAGGAGCAGATTCGGTAGGCTTCGGGACGAAGGCTTTCAGATGCGCGCCGCACAGCTTTGCGAACGGCGAAGCAGTCGTCGCCGCCATTCGACCGGAAGACGTGATTCCACACGGGCCGGGTTCGCGCTCGCCTGGAGCACCCGATGTGGTGAAGACTTCGGAAAACCTGATCGAAGTGACCGTCGGTGAAATGGAATTCCTGGGTTCGTTCTGGCGCACCCGGCTGCGCGGCGGAGAGCTTGGAGACGAGATTCTGATCGCCGATTTCTCGGTCAACGCCACGCGGCGTCTCGGCCTCGCCGAAGGCGGAGCGCTAACGGTGGAACTGCCCGCCGACCGACTGCTTGTCTTCCCGCAAGGAGAGCGCCATGGCGGCGGCAACTGATATCCTGATGCCGTCCGGTCGGGCGCTTCGACAGTCGCTCGACAAGGACGAGTTGATCAAGCGCGGCCTGCTGGTCGTCATCTCGTTCTATCTGGTCCTGTCGCTGGCAGCCCCGCTCTACGTGATGCTGTCGAAATCGTTCTCGACCTACAGCTTCGATCTTGGCGCGTTCGAATTCCAGGTCAGCGACAAGCTCGGCAATTTCGGCGAGCCAGTGACGGCCGCCGCTCTGAACGAGAAACTCGCCGCGGTCCCGCTAGAAAAGCTTGCGACCAGTTCCGATGGTCGGCTGCCGGCCACCAGCTTCTTTCCGGATTTCAGTTTCCGCAGCCCGGTCAAATACAAGGTCCGCGGCACCACCGATGACGCTTATTTCCTGATCGGCACGCAACTCCATCGCGGCACCGAATGGCAGGAAGTCGATTCGAACACCTTTCGGCGCATTATGCTGAGGCCCGCGCGCGAGCTTGGGTTGGACAACTACACAACCTACTTCTCGACGCCAACGCTGTTCCGCTCGATCCAGAACTCCTTCCTGATCGCGCTGATCAGCACCATCATCACGGTCGGCATAGCCTTCGGCTTCGCCTACGCTTTGAACCGAAGCAAGATGCGCTTCAAGGGCCTATTCAGGCTCATCGCCATGGCTCCCATCCTGGTGCCGTCGCTACTGCCCGGCATCGCCCTCATCTATCTGTTCGGCAACCAGGGCCTGTTGAAAAGCGTGCTTGGCGGCATATCGATCTACGGTCCGTTGGGGATTGTCGTCGGCTCGATATTCTTCACCTTTCCCCATGCTCTGATCATTATCTCGACGGCACTGGCGATCTCCGACCAGCGCCAATATGAAGCCGCCGCTTCGCTGCGCGCCAGCAAGTGGCGGACGTTCTGGGTCGTTACCATTCCGGGCGCGCGCTACGGTTTGATCTCCGCGGCGTTTGTCGTGTTTACGCTCGTCATCACCGATTTCGGCTTGCCGAAGGTCATCGGCGGCCAGTTCAACGTGCTCGCCGTCGATATCTACAAGCAAGTGATTGGTCAGCAGAATTTCGAGATGGGGGCGGTGGTCTCGGTCATCTTGCTGATCCCGGCCATCGCCGCCTTCGTCGTCGACCGCCTGGTCCAGCGTAGGCAGGTTTCGCTCCTGTCGGCCCGCTCGGTGCCTTACGAGGCAAAACCCAATCGCCGCTTCGACCTGGTCTGTCTGGCTTATTGCAGCCTGGTCGCGTTGTTCATCGCCGGCATCATCGGCATTTGCCAGTACGCCGCGCTGGTCAAGTTCTGGCCCTACGACCTCAGTCTCAGCCTGAAGAATTTCGCGTTCGGTCGCATGGATGGCGGGGGCTGGGCTTCTTACTACAACTCGATCACGCTCTCGTTGCTGACCGCTGTGTTTGGAACCGTCATCGTCTTCGTCGGCGCTTACATCGTCGAAAAGACCGAAGGCTTCAGGACCGGACGGGCAGCCTTCCACTTCCTCGCCATGCTGCCGATGGCGGTGCCGGGGCTTGTGCTTGGCCTGGCCTATATTTTCTTCTTCAACAATCCGGCCAATCCGCTGCACGCGATCTACGGCACAATGGCGATCCTGGTCGTCTGCACCGTGACGCACTTTTACACGGTCGGTCATTTGACGGCCCTGACGGCGCTGAAGCAGATCGATCGTGAGTTCGAGCCGGTCGCGGCCTCGCTGAAGCAGCCTTTCTATCGCCTGTTCACGCGGGTGACAGTGCCGATCTGTCTGCCGGCAATCCTTGACATCTCGATCTATCTTTTCGTCAACGCCATGACGACGGTTTCCGCGGTGGTCTTCATCTATACAACACACACGGCGCTCGCCTCGGTTGCAGTGCTCAACATGGACGACGCTGGCGACACCGCGCCTGCTGCTGCCATGGGCATGATGATCTTCTACACCAACGCATTCGCGCGGATCATTCACGTGGCTGTTTCGAAAGGTATCCTGAAAAGAACTCAGGGTTGGCGGGTACGATAATGAAATGCTCTAGGACTTTCCCAAGTCTCAGCCCTGCGTCGGCCTGCGTTCGACGATGTAGATGTGGTCGGCCGCCAGCACCACTTCGCCGCGCTGGTTGATCACCTCGCAGCGTTCGATCACCCGTCCCGACCCCGGCCTCTTCGGGTCGTCTTCCCTGGCCGCAATTGTGGTGCGCGTCCGGATCGTGTCGCCGATGAACACCGGCTTGATGAAGCGCAACCGGTCGTAGCCGTAGGAAAAGGCGACAGGGTTGATGACGGTTGCCGTCAGCCCGATGCCGACCGAGAACACCAGCGTGCCGTGCGCGATGCGCTGGCCGAATGGCGTCGTCTTCATGAACTCGGCGTCCATGTGGTGCGGGAAGAAATCGCCGGTGTGGCCGGCATGGACGATGAAGTCGGTCTCGGTGATGGTGCGGCCGCTGGTCAGGCGCGACGCGCCAATCTCATAGTCTTCGAAATACTGTATCTGTTCCATCAGGGTCTTTCCGCGATCGGCGTCGCCGGTGCCGCACTCGACTGATACGCCGCCTCGACCAGCGCCATCGTGCTCCAGGCATCCTCGACCGGACTGATCAACATAGCATCTTCTCCGGTGGCAAAACGCTGGACATTGGCCATGCGGCCGACGAAGGCGTCTGGAAACCACTCGCCGGCCAAGGGCACCGCGACCCAGTCCGTTCCACCCTTGGGGTAAATCTCCAGCACATCCGGCTCACCTGTGGGATAATCGAGGTTGAGACCCAGCTTGAGATAGGCGGCACCTTCTGTGCCGCAGATGCGGAACTCGCAGGCCTGGTGCCGGCGGCCGAACTTATGGTCGTGGTTGATCGACAGCGCGCAGCGCACGGTGTCGCCATAGTCGAGAATGGCGCTGGTGCGCGTCTGCGCCACGGCATGGTTGGGATGGCCGAGCGTCTTGGCGTGCACACCCTTGGGGTCGCCGAGCAATTGCCTGATCAGGTCGAGATAGTGGATCGAATGCATGGCGATCTCGACGCGCGGCGCCTTGAGCAGGAATTCCCAAAGCTGCCATGGTGTCGCCAGCGCCAGCCAGGCGTCGAAGTCGACGATCTCGCCGAGCCAGCCCTTGCCGATAGCACCCTTGAGCGCCAGCATCATCGGCGCGAAGCGCAATTGGAAGTTCACCGCTGCGTGCAGCTTCCGGGCACGGCAGATCTCGAGGATCGCGGTCGCCTCGGCAAGATTGCTGCCCATCGGCTTCTGGATCAGCGCCACTGCGCCATCAGGCAAGGACTTCAGCACATCGGCATGACGCGACGGCGGGGTGGCAAGATCGAAGATCGCGCCCTCGACGGCAGCAGCTTCTTCGACCGAGCCAAAGGCCGTCACGCCCCATTGGCTGGCCAGTTTTTCAGCCCTGGCGTGGTCGGGATCATAAAGCCCGGCTACTGGAAAGCCGGCCTTCCTGTAGGCCGGGAAATGCGCGTCGCCGACGATCGATCCGGCGCCGAAAGTGACGATCGGCCGGGGTTTTGAGGGTTTTGGCCAGGATTGAACGAGCAAGGCAGGGTCGAAACCGCCTTCAATCATGATGGAAGACCTCGTCCATCTCGGCCCACCACTCGCCCTCTTTGCGCGTCGCCAGCGGCTCCTGGCATGGCATGCAGACCGCCCACCATTCCTGCGTCTTCGGATCGGCCGCCATCTTCGCCATGTCGGCTTCGTAGTCGCTGCCGTGATATTCGAAAGTGCTGAACAGCAGGTTCTCCGGCCGCTTCAGGTAGATCGAATAATTCTTGATGTTGCAGGCGGAGATCATGGCCAGCACGTCGGGCCAGACGGCGGCATGGAGGCGGACATACTCATCGACCTTTTCCGGCTTCAGTCGCAGAACCATCCCCATCCGCTGCATGCCCGTCTCCTATTTCGTGATCGCCGTGGTGAATTCGGCGATGCTCATGGCCTTGACCGCGTCCCAGTCCCAATCGATGCCGATGCCCGGCTCGTCGGGCGCCAGCGCCTGGCCATCCTCGATCCGCAGGCGCTTGCCGGTCAACTGGTCGAGCTGCGGAATGTACTCGACGTATCGGCCGTTCTGAACAGCGCAGGTCAGGCTGACATGCAGTTCCATCAGGAAATGCGGGCAGACCGGAATGTCGAAGGCCTCCGCCGCGTGCGCGATCTTGAGCCAGGGCGTGATGCCGCCGATGCGGCCGACATCGACCTGCACGATCGAGCAGGCGCCTTTCTGCATGTATTCGCGAAAATGGCGAATGGAATAGAGCGACTCGCCGATCGCGATCGGCGTCGGCGTCGAGTTCGACAACCGCACATGTCCGTCAATATCGTCGGCCGGCAGCGGCTCCTCGATCCAGGCGAGGTCGAGTTCGCGCAACCTCGCGGCGCGCCGGATCGCCTCGTCGATCGAAAATCCCTGATTGGCGTCGGTCATGATCTCATAGCCGTCGCCGACAGCCTTGCGCACCGCCGACAGGCGCGCAAGATCCTCCGACCCGTGCG
>NZ_RZQI01000426.1:0-5016 GCF_003998335.1 Mesorhizobium sp. M7A.F.Ca.CA.002.05.1.1
GTCTTGGAGACCGCGACCAGCGTCACGGCGCCGGCTTCGCGGCCGGCCTCGCGCTCGGCGGCGTCGATCTTCGCCTTGACCGCGAAAAACTGCTGAACGGCATCGCCCATATGCAAATCCTGCTGTTTTGACCGGCGTTTTTGTCAGACGCGATACCCATATGGTTGACGGGTTTGCCAAACCATGGTGAACACCCGGACCACATTCCCTGAACTGCCGAGCCGTCGCCCGCAGTTCGCGCATGCTTTTAAGTGAAAAACGTCCCATGGCAACCGAACGATACAATCCGCGCGCGTCAGAGCCCAAATGGCAGAAGGCCTGGGACGCCAAGAAGCTGTTCGAAGCGCACAATGACGATCCGCGCCCGAAATACTATGTGCTGGAGATGTTCCCCTATCCGTCGGGGCGCATCCATATCGGTCATACCCGCAATTACACGATGGGCGACGTGGTGGCGCGCTACAAGCGGGCCAAGGGTTTCAACGTGCTGCACCCGATGGGCTGGGACGCCTTCGGCATGCCGGCCGAAAACGCGGCGATGCAGAACAAGGTCCATCCCAAGGAGTGGACCTACCAGAACATCGCCACCATGCGCGAGCAGCTCAAGGTCATGGGGCTGTCGCTGGACTGGGCGCGCGAATTCGCCACCTGTGACGTCGACTATTACCACCGCCAGCAGATGCTGTTCCTCGATTTTGTCGAGAAGGGGCTGGTGACGCGCAAATCCTCCAAGGTCAACTGGGATCCGGAGGACATGACGGTGCTCGCCAACGAGCAGGTCATCGACGGGCGCGGCTGGCGCTCGGGCGCGCTGGTCGAACAGCGCGAGCTGACGCAGTGGTTCTTCAAGATCACCGATTTCGCGCAGGATCTGCTGGATTCGCTCGACGGCCTCGACGAATGGCCGGAAAAAGTGAAGCTGATGCAGCAGAACTGGATCGGCCGCTCGGAAGGCCTGCTGATCCGTTGGCCTCTGGCCGACGCCTCTGGTGGCGAGCATGAGCTGGAAGTCTATACGACAAGGCCCGACACCATCTTCGGCGCTTCCTTCATGGCTGTCGCCGCCGATCATCCGTTGGCCAAGAAGGCCGCTGCGCACAATCCGGCGCTGGCGAAGTTCATTGAGGATATCGGCCATATGGGCACCTCGGTGGCGGCGCTGGAGACAGCTGAGAAGAAGGGTTTCGACACCGGCCTCCGCGTCGTCCATCCGTTTGACGACAACTGGACGCTGCCGGTCTATGTCGCCAATTTCGTTTTGATGGAATACGGCACCGGCGCCATTTTCGGCTGTCCGTCCGGCGACCAGCGCGACCTCGACTTCGCCAACAAATACGGCCTGCCGGTGATTCCGGTGGTGATGCCGGAAGGCGAGAATCCGGCGACGTTCCAGATCATCGACGAAGCCTATGTCGATGACGGCGTGATGATCAATTCGCGCTTTCTCGACGGCATGAAGCCGGATCAGGCTTTCGACGAAGTCACCAAACTGCTGGAGCAGAAGACCATCGGCAACCGGCCGATGGCCGAGCGCAAGGTGAATTTCCGCCTGCGCGACTGGGGCATTTCGCGCCAGCGCTACTGGGGCTGCCCGATCCCGATGATCCATTGCGAGGCTTGCGGCGTGGTGCCGGTGCCGAAGGTGGACCTGCCGGTGAAGCTGCCCGACGATGTCGATTTCGATCGCCCGGGCAATCCGCTCGACCGGCATCCGACATGGCGCCATGTGAAATGTCCGCAATGCGGCAGGGATGCGCGGCGCGAAACCGACACGATGGACACGTTCGTCGATTCGTCGTGGTACTTTGCCCGCTTCACCGCGCCGTGGGCGCATGAACCGACCGATCCCAAGGCGGCCAACGAATGGCTGCCGGTCGACCAGTATATTGGCGGGATCGAGCACGCGATCCTGCATCTGCTCTATTCGCGCTTCTTCACCCGCGCCATGCGCGAGGCCGGCCATGTCGATCTGGCCGAGCCGTTCAAGGGCCTGTTCACGCAAGGCATGGTGGTGCACGAAACCTATCGCGTCGGCTCGGCATCGAATGGCCGCTGGCTGGCGCCCACCGAAGTTCGGCTGGAGGACGTCGACGGCAAGCGCAGCGCCATCGACATCGCCACCGGCGAGGCCGTCACCATCGGCCCGCTGGAAAAGATGTCGAAATCGAAAAAGAACACGGTGAGCCCGGAAGACATCACCGATGGCTACGGCGCCGATACGGCGCGCTGGTTCATGCTGTCCGATTCTCCTCCCGAGCGCGATGTCGAGTGGACCGACGATGGCGCTGCCGGTGCGCATCGCTTCATCCAGCGCATCTGGCGCCTGGTGTCGACGGCGGCCGAAACACTGGCCGGCATCAAGCCCTTAGCGGCCAGCAGCGGCGAGGCCGCGGTGGTTTCCAAGGCCGCGCACAAGATCCTGAAGGCGGTCGGAGAGGATATCGAGAAGCTCGCTTTCAACCGCGCCATCGCCCGCATCTACGAACTGGCCAACGCGCTGACCACGCCGCTCAACGAGGTGGCCGAAGGCAAGGCCGATGCAGCGCTGAAAGGCGCCTGTCGGCAGGCGGTGGAGATTCTCGTGCATCTGATCGCGCCGATCATGCCGCATCTGGCCGAGGAGTGCTGGGCAACGCTTGGCGGCACCGATCTCGTTGCCGAACGGCCCTGGCCGGTCTTCGATCCGGCGCTGGTGGTCGACAACGAAGTCACCTATCCGGTACAGGTCAACGGCAAGAAGCGGGGGGATTTGACAATTGCCCGCGACGCGGACCAAGGTGCGGTCGAAAAAGCGGTATTGGCTCTCGACTTCGTGCAGAAAGCACTTGAAGGTAAGGCTCCGCGCAAGGTGATCATCGTGCCGCAGAGGATCGTCAATGTCGTTGCCTGATCGGGAAAAGACAGAGTTGAACCATTTGCTGCGCCGCATTGCGCTTGCCGGCCTGATAGGTTCGCTCGCGCTTGTCTCGGCCTGCACGGTGCGGCCGCTCTATTCGAGCGCGCCACTGTCGGGTTCGCAGGCCAGTGCCAGTGCCGAACTGGCGTTGATCGGCATCAAGCCGGTCAATACGCGTTACGGCCAACAGGTGCGCAACAATCTGATTTTCGGGTTTGGACGAGGCGCCGGCGAGCCGGCCTCGCCGGTCTATTCGCTCAATCTCGGCGTGACCGAAGCGGTCGAGTCCGCGGCACTCGTGCAGGTCGGAACGGATGAAGACGAACCGACCGCCGGTTCCGTGACGCTGACCGGCAGCTATACGCTGGCCGATGCGAAGACCGGCGTGGTGATCGCATCCGGCAAGCGTTCGATCACCTCGTCCTTCGACAGGCCGCGTCAGGAATTCGCCGCATACCGGGCGCAGATCGACGCCGAGAATCGCGCTGCGCGAGAGTTGGCGGAAGCGCTGCAGCTGTCCATTGCCCAGGACCTTGTCCGGCACGGCAAGACCGGCTAGCGCACCTCATCGCTTCACGGAAACGGTCCGGCGCCCCAGGCATGATGGGGTGATCGCGGGATCATGACCAGATTCTCGAACAGAGCCAGATTCCGAACAGGGATTGTCCGAAGATACCCATCGAGCTGCTGCGGCACGGCGAGTAGATCGCGCCACCGGCGTGGATGCGGCGAGACGACGATCGTGCCGTGTCGCTCGCCGATTACCACGAAGATTTTGGTGCCCAGGATGGTCGGCGATCCATCCGGGAAGCAACTGTTAACCACTCGCTCCCTATTGCTCGGCAGACATTTCAGAGTGAGTCTTGAGAATGGAAGCCAAGCGTTTTTCCCGGGTCAATTTATCGACGGCCGCATCGCCTGATGATCCCGAGGGGAAGCGCTCCGAGAGCATCGGCGACAGGGGTGGTCAGCGAGGTTCTTCTGCGGCAGGCGACCTTGATCGTCCGGCTCGCAAGGAGCCGGGCGGCCGGCAGCCCGCCACACGCCAGGCCGGCTATTCAGCGCCGGTGGTCGATCTCGGTGGCAACAAGCGGCCCTATATGGAGCCGCGGGGTGGCTCGGACGACACGCTTTCGAAAATCGGCGATATCGAGAGCCCTGCCTGGCAGGAATATTTCTTCCTTGCACCCAACGTGCGTTTTACACGCACGCCGGACTATGAGGCCAGGAAGCATCGTCCGCAGCACGAGCGTGTTGTCGAACACGCCGCGACTCGCCCAGCAGAGCAAGCCGTTGCGCAATCCATGATCAAAGGGGCGTCCTCCGCGCCTTCGCTCCTGGCATTGCCGGCTTCGGTGAAAAGCCCTGCTTCCCAGCCGCTGGCCGGCCACGCCACGCAAGGGCCACTGCCGCCGGCTGCTGCTTTTGTTGCCGCGGGGCGCGCCAGGGAGAAGGTGCCAGCCGTTGCGCCGATGCCGCCGAGGACGGCCGCGACGGGGCAGGCATCCGCGCGTGCGTCCGTTGCTCCGGGCGGCCCGATCAAAACGACCACTTCCGAAAGGCTGCGCTGGCCGTATCTTTCGGATCATGCCTTCTTCGAGGCCATGGCCCCCTATCTGGTCGACGTTTCGTCGCCGGCCCGGCAGACCGGTCCAGCGTCGCCTGCATCGCTCGCCGTGGCGCCAGTCACCGCTACGCCGATCGATATTCGCCCAGGGACCGATGCCACCGCATTGTTTCGTGTCATCGACTGCCTTCCGGGCCAGGCCTTGAAGCCGTTGCCGGATGCTTGGCCGGCCAATTCGAACCAGGCCGTCGCCCAACCCGGCGTGCCGGCGAGCGATGCGCCGTCGCCGGTCCAGCCTGTCGCAATCCCAGCCGCCAAAAGCGACGCCGTTTCCGCGTCGGCCGCGCCAAGTGTGAACGTCCCTGCCAGGGCCGTTGCCGCCCGCTCCGCGCGCTTGCCTGGGGCTGGAAAGGTCGTGCTGTCAACCGCGGGCGATCCCTATGAGCTTCCCTCGGAAGAGCTGTTGCAGCAGCCACCGGAGGGACAAGGCTTCTACATGTCGCAGGAGCGGCTCGAGCAGAACGCCGATCTGCTGGAAAGCGTGCTCGAGGAC
>NZ_RZQI01000427.1:0-4984 GCF_003998335.1 Mesorhizobium sp. M7A.F.Ca.CA.002.05.1.1
CGGCAACCGGGCCGAGGGTGATCGAAGCGCCCTTGGCGGGCGCTCCGTCACTTGGCCCCTGCTCCGCCTTGTGGAGCACCGAAACCTCGGCAAGCTCCGGCGGCGAGCCATCCGCAAACAGGATGACCACGCCCCCTTCGGCAAGGTCCGCCACTTCGGGGCCGATGGCAGTGACCCGTGTTCTCAGCAGAACCGTCATATGGCGAACCTCTTCTCTACTTTTCCTAGAGCGGTGAACCGCTCTATCTCTTTGTTTTGACGCAATTTCCAAAGGAAAGCATTATGCGCTTTTCCCGGAATTGCCTTAGAACACGATCAGGCTGACGACCCAGGCGATCAGCACCGAGACCGGCCCCATGATCTGGCGGCTGATGAGCACCGCCGGAACGCCGATTTCGATCGTCTTAGGCTTGGCCTCACCGAGCGCCAGGCCGACCGGGACGAAGTCGCAGCCCACCTGGGTATTGTAGGCAAACAGCGCCGGCAGTGCCATCGCCGGCGAAATCGTGCCGTTGGCGATCTGCGGGCCGATGATGGCAACGCCGATGACCTGCGCGATGACAGCGCCTGGCCCGAGGATGGGCGAAAGGAACGGCAGGCCGCAGATCGCCGAGATGATCAGCAGGCCGACGATGTTGTTGGCCAGCGGACCCATCGGCTGCGCCAGCACATCACCGATGCCGGTATACAGGATCAGACCGATGAGCATGGTCACGAACGCCATGAACGGCAGCACGTTGCGAATGACCTGATCGATGGTGCGACGGCCGGCATTGAAGAAGATGCCGACGATACGTCCCATGACGCGGCCGATCGTGCTGATGAGCCCGATCAGCCCACCTTCGCTCGGCAGCGGCTGTGGTGCCGCGGCCGCATTGTTGCTTGAACTCATCGCTGCTGCTCCCCCTGCAGTCGTGACCGTTTCGGATCCGTCCGCCATTGTGATGTTGGCCGGCTTCACGCCCGAAACGTAGATGTCCTCGGTGATGAACTGGGCCAGCGGTCCGGACTGACCGACCGGCGTCAGATTGACGGTCGGGATGCGCTTGCGCGGATAGACGCCGCATCGTGCGGTGCCGCCGCAGTCGACGACGACAACCGCCATCTCGCTTTCGATCGGCGGCGCCCTGAAGCCGTCGACGGCTTCGCCACCGGTCATGTCGGCGATAAGCTGCGCCACCGGGTGAATGCCACCACCGGTGACGGAAACAACCTTGCTGCGCTGTTCGGTTGGCTCGATGACGAGCGGGCCGCCCCAGCCGGTTTTGCCCTGGGTGATCCTTACGGCTTTGTATGTCTTGGCCATGATGTCCTCCCCGCCCTTACAGCTCGACGCCCTGGCGGCGTGCCATGATCGCGGTGATGCGTTCGGTCAGCATGCCCTTGAGCAGGATGACGACGAGGCCGACGATGGCGTACCAGATCGCCACCTTGACGTGGTAGCCGGCGACGACGACGCCCTTCTTTTCCAGCTCCAGCAGCGCGACGAGAATGCCGCCCCAGACGAAATACTCGCCGGGATTGATGTGCGGGAACAGACCGAGCGGCGGGTGCACATAGGACACGGCCGCGTCATAGAAGGCCGGCTTGTGCTTTTCTTCCAGGAACGATCCGAACGTATAGGCCATCGGATTGGTGAGGAAGAACACCGCCAGCAGCGGCAACAGCGTGTAGCGCGTCAGCGCGATCCGGCCGGCGCCGCGCGCCAGACCATGCACGCGCTCTTCACCGACCAGTTCGGTGACGGCGTAGAAGGCCGTCATCAGCACCACCAGCGTCGGAATGATGCCGGTGACGAAGCCGGCGAAGACCTCGCCGCCCTTCTGGAAGATGCCGATGAAATACTTGCCGATGGCGGTCAGCCAGCCGAGCTGCTCTTCCTGCTGGACGTCCTTCAGCTTTTCCTTGAACTGATCGACGGTGATCGGTCCGCTGTCCGCTTGTGCGAGGACAACGAGATGGTCGGAGGCATGCTCGACTGCGAGCTTGCCATGCAATGCGGCATCCGAGACCATGGCACCTGCGACATGCAGATTGTGCACGGCCATGTCGGCATGCTGCGCCAACAACGAAAATACAGACATTTCTCCTCCTTATGCCACCCGCCAGTTGATCCCAGTCGGTGCGCGGCGTCCTCTATCCCTCTGATTTAGAGCCCGAAATCCTCCGGCTCTAAGCCCTTGCTACATTCAAACCGGACAGGCCCGGCTTCTTCCCCGGCTCCGACCGTGTCTTGTCGATCTGCTCGATCGCTCGTTTCACGGCCTCGGCCACACCGGGTTCCCCCTCCCCCATGATTGCAGGGTTGGACCGGAGTTTATCGAGGGGAACACCCTCGAACTCTTCATGTCTTTTGAACTTGGTGAAGACGGAACGGCCGCTCATCACCATCAGGCGGCGCACGACCAGATCGGGCGTCACCACGACGAGCGCGATGGTGCCCTTGGCCAACCGGCCGCGAAAATTGCCGGCTCCGACGAAGCCGTCCTTGTACTGGTCGGTGACGCCCCTGAAGACATCCGAATAGTGCCGCATCTGCAGCCAGACGCCGAGCGACTGCAGCGCCCACACAATAACCAGCAGAAGCAGTCCCCACTGCCAAATCGCCATTCGGTTCTCCTCCCGAAGCCTCAGTTGAACCGCACCTTGGACCGGCGCGTGACAACAGCAAAGTGAGAACATTTGTTTCCGAGAATGTCAATATGTATGATATTGGCCTCGGCTGCGGTCATCCACAAGGGCGCTGACCGATTTCGGCGGTGCCACCGTTGTGCTAGGCTGACCGGGAAACAGGATACGAGGAACATGGATCTGCCCTTCAGGGACGAACTGGCCTTGATGCCCGATCTTCGCCATCGGCTGCGGCAGTTGCGCTGGTTCCGCGCCACCTTTCGCGGCAGCGCGAAGGTGGTCTCGGACACGTTCGGCGTGCGCTTCGAGATCGACGAGGCCAAACTCACCAGGGCCTTTCTGGACTGGGTCGAGATCATGGAGGCGCAGAAGCGCTTCGCCGCGATCGACCGCGCCGACTTCATCGTCTTTGCCGCCGGCCTCGTGCTGCGCGAGTTGATAAAACAGGCGCCGGCAAAAGAAATCTCCGGCCTCACCCAGCTGATCGAGACAGAAACGAACGCCGGCACGCTGGAAATCGTCCGCTTCTGGCCGGAGGGTTTCCTCTACACCAACTACTGCGTCTCGGTGATTTCGGCGATCCACGAGCAGGAATTCGGCACGGCACCCGGCATCGACAAATGCGCCGACGATTTGCGCACATGGTGGTCCTATCGCGAGAACGTGACCGAGATGCCGGCCTATGCGGTGGCTTTCCTCGACCGCTTTCTCGGCGCCGAGCCGAACTGGATCACCCCGGATCGCGCGCAGTCCCGGCAAGCCATGCAACGGGCGCTCGGGTCTTCCCGTGCGAGCGATGCGTTGCGCCAGCTTTGAGCCCGCTCTTCGCGCCCTCAAAACGCACGCGCTATTGAACATTTGACTTTTTGCCGATAGCGATGTGCGAAAATTGACTCGAGAGGGAAACGCGTGGCGCCACCAAGGCCTATTATTTTCGATTGCGACGGCGTCCTTGTCGACAGCGAGCCGTTGGCCGCCCGCGCCTATGAGCGCGTCTACGAAAAGCACGGCATGCCCGGTGTCAACACCAGCATCATCGCCCAATGCATCGGCATGAAGCAGTCCGATATCATCGCGAGGATCAAGGATTTGACCGGCCACCAGTTTCCGGCGGCGGCGGACGGCGACATCTGGGCCGAGACCAAGGTGCTGTTCTCGCAGGAATTGAAGCCGACACCGGGAATCACTGCGTTTCTGGAGACGCTCGCGGGCGACCGCTGTGTCGCCTCGTCCTCCTCCGTCGAGCGCATAAACCACAGCCTTGCCGTGACCGGGCTGGCGCGTTTCTTCGGCGATGCGATCTACAGTTCCTCGATGGTAAAGAACGGCAAGCCCGCGCCGGACATCTTCCTCTTCGCGGCGGACAAGATCGGCGCCAATCCCGTTGACTGCATCGTCATCGAAGACTCGCCCTTCGGCATCCAGGGCGCGGTCGCCGCAGGCATGACGGCGATCGGCTACACCGGTGGCGGCCATACCTATGCCGAGCACGCCGCGCGGCTGACAGCTGCCGGTGCCGATTTCGTCTGCGCCGACTGGCAAGAAGTTAGCCGGCAATTGGCTAGGTTTGGTGTGCCGGCCTAGTTTAGACGATACTTTGTGAATCCACGGCTGGCCCATTCGCCAGGCGGCACCAATGAGCCCACACGGAAGTTGAAGGACAGGACCCTCGTCGCATCGGCGTCGACTTCGCATCGGAAATTTAGGTTGTACCAGGCGTTTCTGGTGCTGAAGGCGGCCTGCGGAGGATTGAGAACATTGCCTTTGTCCAGCGTAATGGTTGGCACCCATTTGACCGTATAGTCGGCACTTTGCAGTTCCCGGCTGAGGACATTGCCGCAAAGGGTGGCCACGCGTTGACCGCGCGGGACATTCTCCATGGAGCTTGTAGCGAACGCATTGCCGGTTGCCCCTTGCGAGTAAAGCTTTCTGACGCCCGGAAGGCCGGAATAGATCGGTGATCCTGCAACGTCGTCGTTGGTGGGATTTGACCTTCCAGCATTCCCGATCGGCGCTTTGAAAGCTCTTGCGGGTTTGAACGTCATTGTCTTGGCAGGTTTGGCTTTGGGCTTTGCCTTTCCAGTCGAGGCTGGAGGCGCCGGCTTGTCGCCGATCTCAGCCGCCAATGGCTTTGGCGTCACGACGGCTTGCTTTTCGGCGGGTTGCGGTGCGGGTTCCTGTTTGTCCGGCTGCTGTTTGTCGGTTTCCTCGGTCGCCTGCTTCTCCTCGCTTTGCGCGGGCTTTTCGTCCGGCGCAGCGGTGGCTGGCTTCTCGTCAGGCTTGCTGGGCTCCGCCTTCTGCTGTGGCGTTGCAGCCGGGGCGGGCTGGGTCGGCGTGGGTGTCGGTGCTACAG
>NZ_RZQI01000428.1:0-4955 GCF_003998335.1 Mesorhizobium sp. M7A.F.Ca.CA.002.05.1.1
GATGGGACCACTGCGCGGCTTCAGGTCAAGCGCAAGGTGCGGTTCCTTAAAGCGATTGAGCGGGTCGAGGTTGAGCACCTGCTGTTGCGGCAGCGGGAGCAAAAGACCGATGGCGCCGCCGGCCAGCATGGCGACGCTGGCTGCGATCAGCGCGGTTTCGGCGCCGTGCGCATCGGCGACGACACCCCAGATCCAGCTGCCGAGCGCGATGCCGCCGAAAGTCGCGGTCTGGTAGACCGACAGCACCCGGCCGACCACCCAGCGCGGCGTCGCCATCTGCACCGTGACGTTGAAATGCGAAAGCGCGATCACCCAGCAGGCGCCGCCGACAAGCAGGCCGAGCGACGTCTGCCAGGCATGCTGGCTGACGGCGGCATTGAATGCGCAGACAGCGAAGCCGGCAAAAGCACAGCGCACCATCGTCTCGCTGGACAGCAACTGCCGCAGCCTGACGCTGATCAAGGCGCCGCCGACCGCGCCGATGCCGAAGGCGCCGAGCATGATGCCATAGGTCAGCGCATCGCCCTTGACGACATCGCGCGCCACCAGAGGCAGCAACGCAAGCACAGCGCCTGCACTGAAGCCGAACGCAGCACCCCTGACCAGCACCTTGCCGATGTTGGGCGACATGGCGACATAGCGCAGGCCGGCGCCCATGGCAGCCCCCAGCGACTCGCGCGGCAAGGTCGATACCGGCACGTCCGGCTTCCAGCGCGCCAGCACGACGATCAGGCCGATATAGCTCACCGCGTTCGCCGCGAAGGCGGCCGCGGCACCGGCCGCGGCGACGATGATGCCGCCGATCGCCGGACCGACGCTGCGTGTCAGGTTAAAGCCCATCGAATTGAGGGCGACGGCCGCCGGCACCTTGTTGCGGGGGACGATGTCGCCGACGGAGGCTTGCCATGACGGGCTGTTGAGCGCGGTGCCGCTGTCGATCAGGAAGGTGAAGGCGAGCAGCGTCCACGGCGTGATCAGGCCTGAATAGGTGAACAGGGTCAGAAGCACCGACACCACCAGCATGAAGGTCTGGGCGACAAGCATCACCTTGCGCCGGTCGAAACTGTCGGCGATGGCGCCGGCTACGAGTGCAAACAGCATGATCGGCAAGGTGGTCGAAGCCTGGACCAGGGCCACCTGATAGGGCGAGGTGGCGATCGTGGTCATCATCCAGGCGGCGCCGACACCCTGGATCAAGCCACCGAAATTCGAGACGAGACTTGCGCCCCACACGGCGCGGAAAATGCCGTGCCGGAAGGGCGCCAGCGCCGAGACGCTCTCGCTGTCCGGCTTTTCGTCAATCATTTGGGGTTCCTGCCATGTCGTGCCTGCTCGTCAGACAATCCGTTTGCGCAGACCGTTTGCCGAAAGTAGGGCATGGCGCCGCAAAGGGCAAAAAAGCGCATGGTCCAACAATGGGATAGAGGCGGTCCAGGCCTTGTCCGCCGTGGGTCCGGAGGTGCCGCGGGGATCGGCGGCGTCTGTCCTCGCACAATTGCGAACGGCATGCCGCGGCACACCATCCTGGAACAGGCTCAGAAGCCGTTCTGGATGCGCTCGAAGATGACGTTGGTGAAGGCCGATATCTGGCTGCCGATGAAGGGGCCGGTCAACGCCACCACCAGCATGATCGCGACGATCTTCGGCACGAAGGTCAAGGTGATCTCCTGTACCTGCGTCAGCGCCTGGATGAGGGCGATGCCGATGCCGACCGCCATGGCGACCAGCACCACCGGAGCGGACGCGACGAGCACCGTCCACACCGCGTACTGGACGATGTCGAGAGCGTCGGCCTCATTCATGGGACTGGCTCTCTGTCGAAAGCGTCAGCTTGCTGCCTTGACCGAGACTCCCGGACCGACGGCGACTTCGGTGCCGTTCTGCAGCACGGCGATGAGACCGTTGCTGGCGAGGCGCACCGAAGCCACGGTGCCCGTGGTCAGGCCGTCGGCGGAGGTGATCGAGCGCCCGATCAGTGCGTCGGCCTGCGACAGCGCCGAGGACTGCATGATCTGATTGAGCTTGGTGTTGGTCTGCACCGACTGCTCGACCTGAGAGAAGGTGGCGAGCTGGGCGACATATTGCGTCGAATCCATCGGCTTGGTCGGATCCTGGTTCTTCATCTCGGCGATCAGAAGCTTCAGGAAGGACTGGTAGTCGACCGCTGTCTTCGAGGTCGACGCCGTGGCCTGATTGGCGCCTGTCGGAATCGTCGTCGTCATGTCCACGTTCATCAGTATCGTGCTCCCACGGCCAGCGGGCGCTCGGCACCCAAAACATCGTCATTACCACCCAGCGCGCGGCGTTCGAGCGGATAAAGCGCGCGGATCGCCTTCAGCGCCTCGTAGATATGATCCTCGCCGACCATGCGGTCGATCTGTTTCAGCGCGCTGCAGATCTGGGTGTCCTCGAAGCTTGCCAGAAGCAGCGGCAGCGAACGGCGGAACATGTCGCGCGCCGCGGCGGCGCCGGCCGGGTTCATCAGCATGACCTGCAGGATGAAATAAAGCTGCTTGAGCGGCGTCGAGGCATCGTCGGCCTGGATCACGTGGCTTTCGAGCAGGAACTGGACGTCGTTCATCAATTCGACGGTGACCTTGCGGTCGACCCGGATGACGGCGCCGTTGATGTAGATCTTTTCGTTCGGCTTCAGCGATATCTTCAGCGTGTTGGTCATTGAATGCCGTCCCTGATGATCTGGGACACCTCGATCAACCCTTCGAAATTGTTGGTGCGGCCCTGACGGATGTCCTCCGCCTCGCGCAGCAGCCACAGGCCGATGGAAATGAGATTGGCGCGCAGTTCCTTGGGCAGGGCGTTGTCGCTGGAGCCAAGATCCTCGACGAAGGCGGTCCAGACGCGGTTGGTGAAGTGAAGCGCCTCGATCGCTTCCATGGAATCGTGGCCGGCCGCTGCTGCCGCCGCCAGCATGTCGATCGAGCGGGTCAGAAGCTCCCGCTCGCGGTCCTTCGCGTCGGCAACGGAGTTGCTCTGGATGTCGGCGTAGGAGAATTGGTACATCGTTGGGGCTCTACCGTTCCGTTAAGCGTTGTCAGGTCAGGTAATTCAACAGGCTGAGCTGCTGCAGGCGTGCGGTCAACGCGAAAGACGTTTCGATGTGCTGTGTCAGGTCCGCGACCCGTGTCGCGGCTGCCGCCGGATCGACGGCTTCCAGATCGAGAATGTGCCGTTCGAAAAGGTCGACCTGCGTTTTCATCCGATCGTTGGCATCGGAAACCCGCTTCTGGACGATGCCGGTCTCGGATTGAAGCTGGCCAATGCCGCTCAGCGCTTCGCCAACCAATGTGGTGGAGCGGCTGACAACCGTATTCTTCGCCGCCTGGCTGATGTTGCTGGACATCAGGCTGCTGACCATGGCTGCGGCCATGGCGAGTTTCTGAATGCCATCGCTGTTGGCGCTGGTCGAAGTCGGTGTGGTTTCGTTGAGTGCGATGCGGCTGACGATCTGCTGGTCGGTGGCGTTCGACCAGTCGCCCTGCCAACCCGCGCCCGTGAACAGCGGCGCGACATCGTTGGTGATGAAATCGTCCATCTGGGCGGCCGTGATGTTGGCCGCTGCCGGGTCGTCCTGGGTGAAACCGAAATTGGTGAGGAAAGCGGTATCGAATGCAGCCTTGGCGGGAGAGCCGGCAGCCGTGAAATCGTTGATCGGCTTGACGTCGGTGTTGGTGCCGGCAAACAGATATTCACCATTGACGCTGGTGTTGAGGATCGAGGTCAGCTGCTGGATGGTCGCCTTGCCGGAGTCCCGGGTGAGGCTGTTGGACGAGTCGCTTGAGGAAGCGGTGGTCAGGGCGGACAGGAAGGTCTGAGCGGCGCCGGAGAGCTGGCCAAGCGAGGTCTGTGTCGAGGAAAGCCTCGCGCCGACCAGGCCGTTGGAATCGATAATGACGTTGAGCCGGTCGAGATCGCGCGAGAAGGTGACGGACTGGGCGGTGCGCCCTCCGAGAGCCAGCCCGACATCGGCGACCCTGCCGGTCGACGCTTCCTTCGTGGCTTTGACGAGTTCGGCCTGCATGCGCATCTGCTGGGAGCGCATGGCATTGGAGATTGCGGCCGAGGAGACTGAAGTCATGGAATTATCCCACCGCGTTGAGCAAGGCCGTCAGCATGTCGTCGACGGTTTTCATCATCCGGGCCGATGCCTGGTAGGTGTGTTCGAGGTCGAGCAGCAACGACATTTCCTGGTCGACATTGACCCCGGTCGCGTTGGACAGCGCTTCGGCGCTGCGCGATGCCAGTGCTTCCTTGGCATCGGAGGCGGTCGAAGCCTGCTGGCGCACGCCCTCGAACCAGCCGATCGAACTGGCGGCGTAGTCGGATACGCTGGAGGTTGCCGAAACGCCGGCGGCGGGGTCGAAAGTCATCGGCTGGTCGAGCCGGTCGCCATAGGCGACCAGAAGGGTGGAATAGGACGCGCCGCCGCCCGTGTTGGCGACATAGGCCGCACCATTGGCGCCGCCGTCGCGCAGCAGCGTCGGGTTGCCGCCGGTGCTCGGGTCCATCGCTGCATTGACGCTGATGGACGCGGCAAGGCCGGTGACCAGCGTGCCGGCGGCCGGCACGGCCGGCGCTCCCGACCAGGTGAACAGGCCGGCGGCATTGGCCATCGAGGGTGCGGTCTCGGCAAAAGCGGTGATCAGGCCACGCGCGGTCTCGTCGAGCTGGCTCTGCATGGTCGAGGCGACGCCGTCGCGCAATTGCAGCAGGCCGGCAAGCGTGCCGCTGGCGCTGGTGTTGCCGCCGGCTCCCGCCGAGATCGGCACGTTGTCGATGTAAACGGCATTGCCGGCGGCACCCGCGGTATAGCCTGCCGACGCCGCGAAGGTGACCGTGCGCGGCATCGTCTCGAACAAAGTCGTGCCGTCGCCGGTGGTGATGACCATGTCATTGTCGCCTCGCGTGAAGGTCGACACCGGGACATAGTTCGAAAT
>NZ_RZQI01000429.1:0-4946 GCF_003998335.1 Mesorhizobium sp. M7A.F.Ca.CA.002.05.1.1
GGATATCGAGCCGGCCGAACCTTTCCTCGATCTGGCCGGCCAATCGCGCGAGGCAGTCGCTGTCGGTGACGCTCGCCTCGGCGACGAGATGATCGCGGGGCGTTAGCGACGAGACCAGCGCTTCGGCCGCCTGGCGTGAACTGTTGTAGCCGACGACGACCGACGCCCCTTCCTGCGCGAGCCTCGATACGATCTGCGCGCCGATACCACCGGTCGCTCCGGTCACCAGGGCAACCTTGTCTTGCAGCATTGCCGCCATGGCCCTCTCCGTGTCAGACGCTGGTACGTTGCTTATAAGCGACGAGCGCCATGAGATTGCGGTCGCGCCAGGTGCTGCGTTCACCGAGGCGGGATGCCGACAGTTTCTCGCGGCGTTCGGCTTCGGCCTTGCCGATCAGCGCTTCGGACCAAGGCGCCAGATCGCGCCTTGCCAGTGCGATCGCGTGGTAGAGCGGCCCCAGACGCCGCGCATAGTCGGCAATCCCGCCAGGCGCGTTGAGGTCGATCGTCTCGAACGGTCCCATGAAGGACCAGCGGTAGCCAAGCCCGTGCGACACCGTCAGATCGATGTCGGCGGCACTTGCGACACCTTCCTCAAGCAATGCCCAGGCTTCGTTGAGCAGCGCACCCTGGAGCCTGTTCAGGACAAAGCCCTCCACCTCCTTGCGCACGACGATGGCCGCCTGGCCCACGGCTTCCATTTGTTCCCGTAGCCAAGGAACGATGTTTGCGTCCGTCCATGGCGCCGGAACCAGTTCGACCAACGGGATCAGATGTGGAGGATTCACCGGATGCACCACGAGGAAGCGTGCGCGTTTTACACATTGTTCCGTAAACGCCGAGGCAGGAATACCTGAGCTGGAGCTGCCTACGACGGCATCGGGCCGCATGGCCCGATCGATCTCGAGGCAGACGGCCTGCTTGACATCGCGCCGTTCGAGCACCGATTCCTGGATATAGTCGGCATCGGCAACCGCACTCTCGAGCGTGTCGACCACCCTTAACCGCCGCATGACAGGATCGATCGCATCGATCAGCCCGGCTTCGTGCATGTCGGCAAGACTGGCGCGGATCCTGTCAATCACCGCCACGCGGATGTCGTCGCTGCCGTCATAGATGGTCACGTCATGACCAGCACGAGCGAAGACGATCGCCCAGCCGCGGCCGACGAGCCCTGCCCCGACAATGGCCACCTTGCGGATTTGCTCCATTACTGCACCCACGATTTCTCGCCGTCCGCGAGGCAGATTTCAGTGATGCGCAGGCCATCCTTGGTGATGCGCGAGGGGAAACGGTCCTTCAGCCGCTCTTCGTGGATGGGAATGACGCGCCGTGCCTCGTAATTCACCTGCTTCATCATCTCCTCGGTCGCCAGCACGAGATTGGTCTGGCTGCCGACCGCAAGGCCCACCGGGACGTAGAGCGTCTCGACATCGACGGCAGCTCCCGAGCCCTCGATATTGTCGAAGACATAGACGAGATCGCCTGCCAGCACCCAGGTATCTTCGTTGCCGTTGCGTACGGTGACCCACATCGAACCGTAGGTGTGGCTATCGAAGGCGGGATGGAGATCGACGTTCGGCAGCACGTCCTGCTTTGCGCCATCGATCGTCACCAGCCGCTTCTGGCGGGCCAGGTCGACACCGCGTACGATATCGCCAGGGTCGACGGCGACGTTCATCCAGCGCATGCGGTCCGGCAGCGACATCGCCCAGACCCATTTCGCGATTTCGCGCTCCTGGATGTAGAAGGTAGCCTTCGGGAAGTCCTCGACATTGCCGAAATGATCGAAGTGGGCGTGGGTGACGAAGACCGTGTCGACGTCCTGCGGCGACAGGCCGATCTCGCTGAGGACGGCCTCGGGTGAGTGCCAGTTCTCGACGCCGAACTTGTCGCCGAGATGCTTGCCGTAGTCCTTGTTGTTGTAGCCGACATCGACCATGGCGACGTGGCCGTTGCCCTTGATCAGCGCATAGCAGTAGGGAAGCTTGACGTGACCCTGATTGTGGGCGCCGTAGAGCACGCCGCTCTTGTGGTAGTTGGTGACGTAGCTGTACTCAAGCACCCAGATCGAATATTGACCCATCGTTTCCTCCCTGTTTTCGCCAGCGCTGTGCACAACTGCAGCAGGCATGATTGAAATCGATCGGCGTCATGCCGGCGCGCGGCTCCGACGCCGCCTGCAGCCAGGCATAGGCGTGCTTGATCCTCTCCGCTGCCCGGTCGAGATGCTGCTGCCAGTCGCGCCGCAGCCGGGCCAGGCCGAATTCGTCAAGCACTTCGCCGAGCGTCGCGTGCGCGGTCTCCAGGCGCACGCAATGGGCCTCCAGACCGCGCGGCGTCTGCAAGGCGCCCAGGCGCTGCTTGACCTCGGCCCATTGTTCACAGGCCGCCGGGATATCCGGCAGGTCGAGCACATCGCGGCGACCGCCAGCTTCGGCCAAAACCAGCAAGCCCGCGACCTGCCCAATCAGCCGGCGCAGGCCGTCATAGATGGGACGGGTGGCGACCACGTAGCGGACGACGGCCTCGTCGGTCGCCCCGTCCTTGTCGATGGCTGGTTGGAATTGCCCGCTTTCAGCGTCCGACGGCTGCGGCGCTGCAACCAGCTCGCAGTCGTAGCGGTGAACGTTGACCGCGCGTTCGAAGAAGCGCTTTGCGGATAGATCAGTCATGATGCCTCCTGCGCGTCGTCGCGCGCTCGATCACGGCGCCTGGCGCAATCATCTGCACGACCGGCTCCCGGCCAGCATTCGTGCCCAGTTCCTTGGCCAGCGAAATCGTCGCCTCCAACATCTTTTCGATGGGCTGCTTGACGGTCGTCAGCCCGTGCGAAGGCCAATGCGCCATTTCGATATCGTCGAAGCCGACGATCGAGAGGTCGTCCGGCACGTTGAGGCCCAGTTCCCGAACGCCGTCGAGAAAGCCTATGGCGAGAATGTCGTTGGCGCAGAACACGCCGTCGGGCATCTCTTCAAGATCACGTAGCTTGCAGGCGGCCTCGTAGCCGGCGTGGTAGCTGAACTGCCCCGCATCGATGACGGCAGGCACTGCAAGGCCGCGCTCGACCGCGCGTTCGCTGAAGCCGCGGTGACGGGCAACATTGGTCGAGGCATCCGCCAGCGCGGCGATGTAGGCCAGGCGCCGGTGGCCGGTGTCGGCCAGATAGTCGGCAATGCTGCGGCCGCCCAGGATGTTGTCGCAGGAGATGCCGAAAGCGTGGTCGTCGGCCGACAGCCGGTTGAAGAAGATCACCGGCGTGCCGGCGTTGCGGCACTCCTGCGCGGCTTCCGACGACAATGTTGCCGCGAGAATGATGGCGAGGTCGGGCTGGTAGTTGAGAAGAAGGCGCAGCGCCTGGTCGACCTCGCCCGACTGGTCGGCCGCGACCAGCATCACGTTCATGTCGATGGCGCGCAGCTCGGTGGTGAGCCGGGTGAGGACTTCCGGGTAGAACGGATTCTTGATGTCGGCGACGACCACGCCGACAATGCGCGTCTTCTTGGTGATGAGACTGCGCGCGAAGGGGTTTGGCGAATAGCCAATCTCCCTCGCGCGGTTCAACACCACGTCGCGCGTGCCCTTGGCGATCACCGCATCGGCGTGAAAAGCCCTGGAGACGGTCGAAACAGACATGCCGAGGTCGCGCGCCAGATCCTTCACGGTCAGGCGGGGTTTGCTGTTCTTGTTGCGGGCGATGACCGACATGAAAACTCCGTTGCGCTGCCTTAGGCCTCGTTGCGACCTCCGTAGCGGCGGACCCGGATGTTGGCCTGCTCGGCATGTCCGTAGAAACCCTCCAGGGCACACAGGCGCGAACAGTACTCGCCGATCATGGCGCTCGCTTCGTCGGTCAGGACGCGCTGATAGGTGCAGGTCTTGATGAACTTGCCAACCCACAAACCGCCAGTGTAGCGGGCCGCCTTCTTGGTCGGCAGCGTATGGTTGGTGCCGATGACCTTGTCGCCATAGGCGACATTGGTTCGCGGCCCGAGAAACAGCGCCCCGTAGTTCGTCATCCGCTCGAGGAAGATATCGGGATCGCGTGTCATGACCTGCACATGTTCCGATGCGATGCGGTTTGCTTCACCGACCATTTCGTCCTCTGTCGAACACAGGATCACCTGGCCATAATCCTCCCATGCGCGACGGGCGACGACGGCAGTCGGCAGGATATTCAGCAGCCTTTCGACCTCTGCGATCGTGGCTTTGGCGAGGGCCTCTGAATTGGTCAGCAAGACTGCCGGTGAGTTGGGACCATGCTCGGCTTGGCCGAGGAGATCGGTCGCGCATAGCTCGGCGTCGACGCTGTCATCGGCAATGACCAGGGTTTCCGTCGGACCGGCGAAGAGATCGATGCCGACCTGCCCATAGAGCTGGCGCTTGGCTTCCGCCACAAAGGCGTTGCCTGGACCGACCAGCATGGCAACGGACTGGATGCTTTGTGTGCCCAGTGCCATGGCGGCTACGGCCTGCACACCGCCGAGACAATAGATTTCATCCGCGCCTGCCAGGTGCTGGGCCGCAACGATCGCCGCGGCAGGGCGCCCCTCGTAAGGCGGCGCAGCCGTGAAGATGCGCGGCACGCCGGCAACCTTGGCCGTAATGACCGACATATGGGCCGAAGCCAGCAATGGATATTTTCCGCCTGGCACATAGCAGCCGACGGACTGAACGGGGATGTTCTTGTGCCCAAGAACAACGCCCGGCAGGGTTTCGATCTCGATATCGCGCAACGCTTCGCGCTGATGCTGCGCGAAGTTGCGAACCTGTTCCTGCGCGAAGCGGATGTCGCTCAGGTTCTGTTCGGACAGTTCCGCAAGGCAGGCGCGTATTTCCGCATCGGTCAGGCGAAAATCCTTGCGGTCCCATTTGTCGAAGCGGATCGAAAGCTCGCGCACCGCAACATCGCCACGCGCACGGACATCTGCGATGATGCCCTCTAC
>NZ_RZQI01000430.1:0-4940 GCF_003998335.1 Mesorhizobium sp. M7A.F.Ca.CA.002.05.1.1
CGCCAACGCTTTGGCCGCTGCCGAGGCCGCGGTCGCTGCGATCGGCATGGTGCCTGGCGCCATCGTGCCGTTTCCGGGCGGCATTGCCCGTTCGGGTTCCAAGATAGGTGGCAAATACAAAGGCATGATCGCTTCGGCCAACGAAGCCTACGCGCCAACGCTGCGCGGTGTCGTCGCGAGTGAGCTCGGTCCCGACATCAACGCCGTCCTGGAAATCGTCATCGATGGTGAAACCAATGATGCAGTTGCCGCCGCGATGAAGGCAGGCATCAAGGCTGTCATAGAACTCGGCCCGAAAAGAGGCGCGGTTCGGATCAGCGCCGGCAATTACGGCGGCAAGCTCGGGAAATTCATCTACTCGCTGAAGGATATGCTGCCATGAAGGCGCTGACCTTCACCCTGGTTGCCGAGCCGCCGGAGCGCCTTGACCTATCGCCGCTGACGCCGGAGCGGCTGGCCGGGATCGAAAGGCGCGACGTCGAAAGAATCCAGATCGGCATGTCGAAACACGGATCGAAGGTGGGCGACATTTTTCGCGTCGCCGGCAGCGATCCGACAAACATCGTGTTCGAAGGCGGAAGCACGCGCCTTGACCTTGTGGCGCAAGGCATGCGGGGTGGGTCGGTTCGCCTCGTTGGCAATGCGGGCGCCCAGGCCGGGCGCGCCATGCGCGGTGGGGAGCTCACGATCGAAGGCAATGCGGGTCCATACGCCGGCTCCGGCATGCGTGGCGGCAGGCTTGAGATAACAGGCAATGCCGGCGACCACCTCGGTGCGCCGCTCGTCGGGGAACTGGCCGGCATGAACGGCGGTGTGTTGATCGTCAGGGGCAAGGCGGGCGCCTTCGCTGCGGACCGCATGCGGCGCGGCCTGATCGCGGTGCTGAAAGGCTCCGGCGACCACGCCGGCAGCCGCATGATCGCCGGCACCTTGGTGGTGGCCGGTGGCACCGGCGAGATGCCCGGCTATCTGATGCGTCGCGGTTCGATCCTTCTCGATCGCACGCCGGCACGCATGTCGCCGAGCTTCGTCGAATGTGGCGCACCCGAGAGCGTTTTCGCCGCCATCATCGATCGTCATCTGATCGCCGAGGGCATTTTGAAACGGCCGCTTCTGGGGAGCGCACCGCGCAAATATGGCGGGGATAACGCAGTGCTCGGAATGGGCGAGGTTCTTTTTCCGCGCTGAGATCCGTCGACACAGGAACCATAGGATGGCAGGACGCAAGTGCTTGCCGCTGGGTGGCAGTGGTGGCGCCGACCGTCATCCGACCCGCAACGTGGAGAACACATGAAAATCATCTCTCAAACGAAAGCCCATGGCGGCGTGCAGGGCGTCTATTCCCATTTGTCGACGAGTTGCCGTTGCGACATGACTTTTGCCGTTTTCAAACCTCCGCAGGCGCGGGAGGCGCCTTGTCCCGTTGTGTGGTATCTCTCAGGCCTGACGTGCACCCACGCCAATGTAATGGACAAGGGCGAGTACAGGCGCATGGCCGCCGAGCTTGGCCTGATCGTCGTCTGTCCCGACACCAGCCCGCGCGGCGCCGACATTCCGGATGAAAAAGACAACTGGCAGTTCGGCTCCGGCGCCGGCTTCTATCTCGATGCGACGCAAGAGCCTTATGCGAAGAACTATCGCATGTATTCCTATGTCACCGAGGAGTTGCCGGCTCTCATCGCGGCTGAATTTCCAGCCGATATGGCGCGCCAGGCAATCTTTGGCCATTCGATGGGCGGGCATGGCGCGCTGACGATTGCCTTGAAGAATCCGCAACGTTTCAAGAGCTGCTCGGCGTTCGCCCCGATCGCCCAGCCAAGCACCGCCGGCTGGTCGAGACCGGCTTTTGAGAAATATCTCGGGAAGGATGAGGCTTCGTGGCGAACCTGCGACGCGACGTCGCTCATCGACGACGGATACCGTTTCCCCGAATTCTTGGTCGATCAGGGAACGTCGGACGGATTTCTTGACGACGGGCTGAGGCCTTGGCTGCTTGAAGCGGCCTGCGCCAAAGCAGGTATTCCGCTAAAGCTGCGGATGCAGGATGGATACGATCACTCGTATCTTTTCATCTCCAGCTTCATGGACGACCATCTGAGATGGCATGCTGAGAGGCTTTGATCTGGGCAGGCCGAAGGCATGGCCAGATGCAAACAACTCATTGAATTCGACGCCTTACACCGAGGGGCTGAAAGCACTGGGCAGCCCCGACGAGATCCCGGGTCCGCCGTGCGGTTGACCGGGATAAACGCCTGACGGCATCCAGTATTTCGAGGTGCGGCAGGTGAGGGGCGCAAGCTGCTGTTCGTCCGCATCGGCCAGGACGAACCGTTGTTTGACGAGCAGACGTTGCGGGTGTCGCCGGCTGGCTAAGAGCCAAAGGTAAGAGCCAAATCAGACTGAGCAGATGGCTGGACGAGTCGCAATTGCGTTAAACAATTAGCCGACTAACTAACTCCGCCAAAGTGATTTATGACCTGCGGCGTTCAAAATTATATCGAGATATCGGGCCTTATCCTCGCGACTTTCCATATTGAACGATTCAATTGCTTCCCTTTGAGCTATCTTGAGCGCAGGGCCGACTGCTCTTTCTACCAAGGTGGTGGCAGAAAAAACTAAGTAACAATTAATCCCTACATTGGACAGCGTGTCTTTTGCATGTTGAAAGGTTACGCTAGCTAAAGCGGCATTCTTAATTTCAGCGGATCCCGCGTGATCAGAGTTAGTAAAGTCTATGGTCTCAGTCGCATGATATCTAGAGTTCTTCAGCATGAAGTCGATATGAAGCTTCCCAGATGGGCCAACCGGAAGATTGGCCACAACACGATGCCTATCGATATCGTGAATATCTCCACTAAAGACGTCGTATTCCTTGAATATCTTGCGAAGGTCTTTGGATAGTTTGCTGCCGGCTTTCTTCTTGGCCGATTGCCCTTTTGGTTTCTCAATATATTCGGAGTTTATGTCCGATATTCTTTGCTCGTATTGATTGTCTGAATCGATCGTAAACCACCCAATCTCTGAAAGTGTATAGCCCGTAGCCTTCGAAAGTCGAGCCACTCGAGAGTCCAATTCGATTGATGGATCGTCAGACTCCCTGAGGTGCGTCGCAATCCACTCAACCGCCCGCGAACTGACATTGAAATAGTTCAACAACTGGGGAGAAGCGTTCAATCTCACATCAAGGCGATCGGACTTGAACACGACTAGGCCTACGTTCAAAACGTCGCCACGGTGCGCGAATGGCACCAAGCGAATTAGAGCGTAGTTAAAGATATGCACCACTGCGGATTCCTTCGTCCACTTCGTCGATTTGGCGTCCAAATTCCGGACTCAAGATTCTAGCTATCAGCGAAGTTCGTGCATTTTTTGACAACCAATCCGTTGGTAGCCCTATCATTGCATTGTCGCAGATAAGCGCACGACCTTTATGAAACCGGTCCAGGAACGATCTGGCAAATTCCACAGAGAAACCGTGTACTTTCCGTATCTTTTTACCGACCTGCACCGTCGGCATGCCTTGAGCAAGCCCAACTATGGCATTGTCATTCAAGATTGTTGAGCTGCCGAAGTCAATTATGTGCAGATTGGCGATCTCTTGACCGTCAATCAAGCCCGCCCGCTGGAACAGAAAATTGTGATCGTGCCGATCAGGATTGTAGATCAACTGATCAAAAGCATAGGTGGCTGAAAGCAAGTTGCGGATGCCTGGCACGTTGAGATTGCCGGGACCATCAAGAAGCAGCATGCTGGCTTCTAGGTCGCTCATGCAATGCGTGATCGCTTGTGAGCCGAATACAAGGGCTCCGCTTGGAGTCTGAAGCACCTTCATCGGAGGAACGGGTAGATTCAGAGACCTTGCGAACGACGTGCATATCCACTCAGTGGCGCAAACCTCGACCTCTCCGCCCATCCCTTTAACAAAATACCTCAATCCGTCGTCACAGAGCGCCACACCAGTTTGATGCACCGTAGTCTGACGGGGATTTGGCTTGTACTCAGTTATTCTGAGGGGAATGAATTCCAATTGCATCATAGGTTGGCATCCAGTGTCCCAAAAATCCCCCTGTCATAGTACCGCCCTACTCGGCGAACCCTGAAGTCACTTCGAATCAATTAAATTCTAATTGAATACTGGAAAAAGTCCATAAAATCAACATGGTGGCATTCATTGACAAAAGAACACCACATGCAGCTTTCTTGGGCAAAGTTGTTTGCCGGCCGCAGTCGAGCGACGGACAAACTCAAGGTGTTATCTTCTGCTCGGCGGCTCGTTCTTGGTGTCTCCGAAGCCGGGCTTGGGCACACGCTCGACTGTGGTTGTGTTCGGCCGGCGCTCTGCTTCCTTCACAGGAATGAATTGGCCGCTCTTCGAGCTTCGTCCAATGTCGAAAGTCTTGCGTTCGTTGGTGGTCATTTAGGTATCTTTCTTCTGGAGTTGCCTGAGCTACCTCGACTCCGAGAACCGACTCCCCATATGATACCTTTGCACAGGAGATGGGATTTCGGTCTCGTCGCCCCGCGTGGGCTCCGGCTTATTCGCGGTACCAAAGCCGGCCCAGTTTGGGTCGGCTTTGGTGTTTCTGGCACAAGTGCGCGATCTAAATTTTTTAGATGAGTTTCCTCTTTTGTTCCTTTTACCATTTCGGCCCAATCTTACGACCGGGCCGATGATGTTGCGTTTTAGCGCTTCAGACTTTCCTCAGCTGCACCCGCTGGTCGAACCGCACGTATCGCACTTCTCACAAGTCCCGTTCCGCACCATAGTGAAATTCTGGCACTCGGAGCAGGAATTGCCGGTGTAGCCCTGGAGCAGCGATTTGGCGCGGCGGTCGTTGGCGAGTTTCTTCGCTTCGGCCGCCTCAACGGCCGCAACGTCGGTGAACAATCCCGCCGTGGTATCGGAAGCAGCACCCACCGCCTCCTCGAAGGCGATGTCC
>NZ_RZQI01000042.1:0-14914 GCF_003998335.1 Mesorhizobium sp. M7A.F.Ca.CA.002.05.1.1
CCATAGATCGCGCGCAGCCATTTGCGCTGAGCGATGGCGTTAGGGTCTCGCTCGCTGCCGACGATGCGGGAGACAATCTCGGCGCGGACGCGATCGATCGGCCCCTGCTCGAAGCGCGGCGCGTTCAGCGCGAGCCGAAGCAGGCCGAACGCCGCGTCCTGCTTTTTGGAAAGCATGCACATCGATCCGTAGATGTCGTCGCTTTGCGCGTCCAAACTCATTTCGGCGCCGGCATGGTCGAGCTTCACCTGGAAGGCACCGCTGTCGTAATGGCCAGCGCCTTCGATGAACAGGCCGGCCATCAGTTTGGCCATCCCCTCCTTCCCGACCGGGTCCTGCTTGGTGCCGCCCTTGAAGGCAAAGCCGATGTTGACGATTTCCACTGTGTGGTCCTCCACCAGCCAGGCGATGATGCCCTTTTCGGACTTCACCTCCTGGATGTTCATCGCAGCATGGGGCCGAGCGCCGAGCGTCATCTCTTGATTCTCCGTCTTGGGCAAGAGATAGCCCGTGGTCGAACGGTCGAACGCGAGATAGCGGGCGGCAACTGCTTTGATTTGCTCGGGGGTAACCTTGCGGATGCGATTCGGCCGTTCCTCGACATCCTTCACGGTACCGCCGGTGGCCAGCGTCGAGCCGTAGATGCTGGCGAGCCAGTCCAGGTTGTCTTCCGCAAAGATCATATTGAGCAAATAGTGGTCCTTGGCCTTGCCTAGTTCCTCGTTGCTGACACCATCCTCGGCAATGCGGGCAACTTCGGCAGCGGCCGCCGCTTCGAGATCAGCCAGCTTGGCATCGCCGCGCGGTGCGCCATAGATGGCGAACTTGGTGTCGTCGAGCATAGTGCCCTGGAAATAGACGCGGGCGCTGGAAGCGAAACCTTGCTGGACAGCGAGCGCCTGGTAGAGCCGGCCGCGGTTACCGCCGCCGAGAATTTCGGCCAGCAGGTCGAGCGCTTCGGCCTCGCCCGGCTTGGCGGTGTGGTAGGACGGCACCACCCACTGCGTCGAAAAACTGGGCACGCTGACGCGGGCGTCTGAGAGCGTGACGGTGCGCCTGGTGTTCTGCTCGGGCTCAACCGGCCGGATGCGCGGCGGCAGGTCAGGTCCGCGCGCCACCTTGCCATAGGTCTTTTCGGCCAGCGCCCGCACCGTGTCCGGTTCGACATCGCCGGCCACGATTAGCACGGAGTTGTTGGGCCAGTAGTACTTTTCATAGAAGACGGTGGCGTCGACGCGGTTCAGCTGCTCGATCTCCTGCATCCAGCCGATGATCGGGATGCGATAGGGGTGGTTCTGCCACAGCGTCGCGTCGATCTCCTCATGGAGAACGTCCTGCGGGTTGGTGTCGGTGCTTGAGCGGCGCTCCTCGATGACCACATCGCGCTCGGTCTTGACGACATCGTCGGTCAGGATGAGGTTTCGCATTCGGTCGGCCTCGAAGCTCATCATCAGCTCGAGCGCCGACGGCGCCACTGTCTGATAGAAGGCGGTGTAGTCGGAGGAGGTGAAGGCGTTGTTGGAGCCGCCGATCTCGAACACTGCGCGGTCGAATTCGCCGCCCGCATGGTTGGTCGTCGCCTTGAACATCAGATGCTCGAAGAAATGGGCGATGCCGGATTTGCCCGGCGGCTCGTCGGCGCTGCCGATCTTGTACCACACCATGTGGGTGACGATCGGCGCCCGGTGGTTGGGAATGACGACCACCTCCATGCCGTTGTCGAGCACGAAATCCCTCGCCTTGCCGTCCTCCCATGCGACGGGGATCGGAGCCGGCCCCGCGCCGACCAACTCGGACGCAACGGACGTCCTGCGAAGCCCATGAGTGCGGGGCTTGCTTGGTAGTTCTGGTAGGGAGAGTGGGGTTATGGGCTGCGTTCCTGGCAAAGTGATCTGTTCCTCATTTTGAAGGATCTATGTCTCCCGAACGCCTATTGGGAGAAAGTGGATCGGCACGCGACGCCGAGCCACATGAGCCGTCAGCGTGTTGCTGGGCCTGACGCGAGCCTCATCTTTGGATGCGTCCGGGAAACTTTCGGCATGGTGAGGCCATGGGAAGTCTGCTCGTTATCCATTGGGTGTTTGCGGATACCTGAGCATGCCCCGTGCCAAGTAAGAAAGCCCCGATTCGCAAGGTTTGATCCAACCTTGATACTTGCGATATCCGACATTGTCGGGCATCCGACAGAAAGCGCCTTTCGCCGGCGCGCCGGCTATGACGCTCGCCTCCTCCGGCGTGACGACGATCCTTTGGCGGGCGCCGCGCACACCGATCTGCCCGCCTATCAGCACCGCGACATCGAAGGACAGCGCGATCGTGACTGGATGGGTCTTACGCAAACATGCAGCAGTGCCACCGCGATCAGGACTTCATCCGCCCCACAAAGACCCGAGCGCGAGGGACGACGTGTAAGGCAACATGTCATCCTCGATAATGATGCCGCGCATAAAGAGGTAAGGTCCCTCGTCGAACCGGCGAGCCCCTTCGCTGGGTCTCGCGAGGGTCTGGTTTGCGAACGTCGACCGACAGCATCACGGCATGGGCGGCCCCATCGGTAGGCAAGCATTGACCGTGCCATCAGCGTTGAGGCAGCGCAGAGCCCAATTTCCCGGTGCCAGCCGGTACGTTGGAGCTTCAACTGTGGCCAGCCAAGCGGGCCGAGGCCGTGAAACTCCTGATACCCTGGACCGTCCGGATTGCAACGCACGACGCCTTGGTCTCGCGCCAACGTCCATTGACGCTCAGCGAAGCATCATGCGGACGAGCTGGGAAAGCTTGGCCGGGCCGGCGCCTTCCCAGGCGCATGGGACGCGCGACGACCCATGTGGACCTTGGATTTCACTACGCACTTACGCTGCTTTGGCCTTGTCAGCAGCCTGAGCATAAAGCGTGCTCAGCTTTCAGGGCGAGCCTCTTTCATGTTGATAGCATCTGTCGTCATTCAGGATCGCCCCATTTTCGCATGCCGCTTGCAGCTTTCAGACTGTTGTCAGCCAGGGCCGCCATAAAGGGTCTCGTTTAACGCATTCGGGAGGCTTCATCACTCGACCACATTAATTTCGGGCGGTTCGCCGGCGCTCCGAATGGCACTTAACACCAGATCCTCTCCAAACCCGTGATGATCCAAGAGGAAAACGAAAAATCCCTAAATCATAAAAAAGCACCGATACGGTCGGCTCCAGGCTGATGAAATTGCGGTCTCACTGGCCACGCACGATACTTGCGATGGCGATGGCCATTGCAAAGGCCGGTCAAGCACCCAAGACGCTGACAAGCACGCCTCCGACCAAAGCTCGATCGTTGGCAGCCTTTCTAGCCGTATACTTGGGGCATTTTGGGACGGCGATCCGGACGCCGATTAAAACCTGCCGGTCGTCTAAATGGAATGGTTGGTCCGGGTCCTTACTGGACCTGCGCCAACCCGATCGGGCCGGCGCACAGGGGCACCCAGACAATTGGACACGTCGCCTTTGCGCGGCGGCTTGCACTTTCTCGGATGGCCTTTTTTCTCCCCGGGCGAAATCGAGCGAGCGGTGAGGCGGAGCCTTCGATTTTGCCGATCATGTCGTGTCGCTTCGATCGAACTGCTCAGACGATGATAGCGGCATTGATTGCCGCGGCCGAAATGCGTTGTGTGAAGTACGATTTCTACGCCGTATACATACTGCCGTACAGTTCGCCCTGTCAGCAGCCTTGCCAGCAATCCGCCCTGTGTCCAACTGTCGTCGAATTCACCGGTGTCATTGAGGAATTCGTATGATCGCCTCGAAACCATCATTGCGACCGCGGGCGGGCGACGCAAGCTCTAGACTGCCACCGATCCGCTGGATAACCATGTTAGCGATATGTAGACCAAGGCCTGAGCCCGCAGCAGGAGTAGCACCACGACTAAATCGCTTTGTAAGCCCTTCGAGGTCGGGGAGGGGCACCACCGGTCCGGCGTTTGCAATAGCGATGGTTCCATCAGTTTGGACGGAAACTGTTGTCGGAACAGTGGGCAGTCCATGTATCAGCGCATTCTCGATCAGGTTACGAAGGAGGATCCCAAACGCATCGACATCCACTTTGCGCATCAAAGTGGTGCAGCCGTCGACGTTAAGATGCAGGCGTCCGGCATATTGCGGCTTTTTCCTCAGGTCGTCGATTTCCAGCCGAACCGATCGGACAAGATCGATCGCGTGATCCGCCATGCCAACCCCCGATTCGGCTTGAGCGAGCTGAAGCACTTTTTCGACAAGGCGGCCAAGGCTCGACAGCGCTTGCTCGATGCCGCGCGCACGCATTTTGGCCGACCCATTGGGAAGCTCGGCCACTAATCTCTGCATCTGAGCGATTGAACCTGCGATCGGCGTGCGCAGTTCATGCGCACTGTTTGCGGCGAACTCGCGTTCGGCCTCGAGAGCCGCCCGCAGACGATCGAGAAGCCGATTGACGGATGCCGCGATTGGAGCCAACTCTGCCGGGAAATCGCCCAAGTCCATTGGTGACAGATTGCCGCCGTCGCGCGATCCGATCTGCTGTCGCAGTACCTCGATTGGCCGCAGCGAGCGCCGGATCACGATCCACCAAACAGCTAAGCTAAAGGGCAGGAGCACGAGTGTCGGAAGGAAGACAAAAAGTGCGCCCTTCGCGATTGTGGTACGGCGGCCATCAAGCGGTTCGGCCAACCGATGATACACGCCGTCTTGGATCTCCTCTGTGTAGACGCGGTAATCAGCGTTTCGCCAAAAGCCGTTACTCAGGGGAGCATCAGGGAAGGGCTGCTGACCCTCTTCCGGTTCAGAAATAAGCACTACCCCGTACTTATTAATAACCTGCTCACGATAGGTCCAGTACTTTTCATAAGTTGGCAAGTGGTTATTGTATTGATCAACGTGTTTTCCATTCAAGACCTTGATCAGCTCTGGTTTTCTGTACTCTGCGCTCGCCTGGAGCAAGTCATCCGAACTTTCGTTTACATTATTGCAAAAAATGAACGCAGCAATGGTTGGGGCGGCGATCCAAACCAGGAGCGTTGCCCCGCCTAACCACGATATCAGCTTTCTCGTCATGCTGTTCGAGTTCGTCATGTGACCACGAGCCTGTATCCGGAGCCACGCACGGTTGCTATTCTATCCCCGCCGATCTTCTTACGGAGCCGGCTGACATAAACCTCCACTGTGTTGCTCTCGAACTCCGAATTGAATGAATAAAGCGCGTGCTCGATCCTCCCCTTTGAAACGACCGAACCGGGCCGGCGTAGAAGGCAGTCGAGCACCGCCCATTCGCGTCCAGACAGGTGGACCTCCTGCCCGTCGCGGAAGAGGCGTCGCTCGGCTGCCTGTATGGAAAGCGTCCCAACCGAAAATTGCGGCTCCGGAAAATGCCCTTGGCGACGTGCCACTGCACGGATGCGTGCCGAGAGTTCCCCCAGATCGAACGGCTTGACCAAATAGTCGTCGGCGCCAGCGTTGAGCCCCTCGATGCGATGCGAAATCCGATCGCGGGCTGTCAGAATGATGACCGGCGTTGTATTAAGCCCCTTGATCAGCTCCCGCAGATAGTCGATGCCATTGCCGTCCGGCAGGTGAACGTCGAGCAAAATAAGGTCGTAGCCGGCCACAGCTGCATGACCGCGCGCTTCGGACAGGTTCTTGGCCCAGTCGACCGCGTGGCCACCAGCCACCAAATGATCGTGCACAGCACTTCTAAGGTCGTCGTCGTCTTCAATGAGCAGTATTCGCATCAGGCTGCCGAGCTCCGGTATGAGGGCAAGGCTCCTGCCTTATTGATCGAAGCTGACAGTAGGCTGAACCGGCGCCAGCGAATATCTGGGGGCTTTCAGGCTGCTGTCAGCTACAATTGCAAGAAAGGGGTCGTTAACAAAGCCAAACGAAGAGGCCTTATGAAACCCCTCCTGATCTCGGCACTTTTGCTCAATGTGACCACCGGCGGCTGTACACTGGTTGGCGGGCAATTCGACGTGGCGGTCAACGAATGGCAGCCGCGCCACGCGTCAATGTCCAGGCTTGAAACTGACAGGTGTCTTAAATACGAGGGCACCGTAGCGGGTGCCTCCAGTTATCGAACAGTGCCTAGCAGGTCAGAAGTGCACTTTGACCATAGGGGTCGTCCGTATTTTCGGCGCTCGCGAACAGAGTCGACGGTCAATCGATGCGCCACTGCCAGAGTCTGGAACGGTCAAGTGTTTGTTATCCCCCGTCCGGGCCATATTCTCTGCCGAGGACCAAGAAGGCCCTATTTTCGGTGCCCACGAACAGAGCCAACGGTCAATCGATGCGCCACTGCCAGGGTCTGGAACGGTCAAGTGTTTGTGATCCCCTGTCCCGGCCGTGTTCTCTGCCGAACTCGCCCTTGTAGTCGGCACACCAAAGATCGTTAGGGCGACAGCCGTTTGAAAGTGGTGTCCCCGTCGCCCTGTTGCGCCTGCGCTTGCGGCGCTCGACCATGCCGTGGCGGTCGAGCACGGCATGCACGGTCGAGATCGCGGGCCGGTGCACATCCGGATACAGCCGGGCCAGCCGCTCGCGTATCTTCGGCGCACCCCATGTCGGCTTGTCTTGCTTGAGGCGCACAATCAGCTTCTCGATTTGAAACGGAAGCTGATTGGCGTGGCGATAGGGCCGCCGCGATCGGTCCGTCAGCCCCTCCAGGCCGCTGTCGTTGTAGCGCGTGAGGATCTTGTAGCCGGTCTTGCGCGAGATATCGAACTCCCGGCAAAGCACCGCCATCTTCTCGCGTCCAGCAGCCGGGCGACGAACTTCAGCCGCTCTTCCATGACGTTGCACTCCTTCCAAGGCACCTTGCTCTCCTTGCAAAGGGCCGAAAGTGTAACCCATCTATCCGGAATGAACTGTCACCCATCTCTCGGGAAGGGCAGTCATGGCCAAGGCAACTGGAAGCCGAATTTTCTTTTAGAGTATGAATCAGCGCCGTCTGCCGAAAAGCGCGTCCACGATCTTCCCTTTTGAAACGACCGTGCAGGGCTGGGGCAGACGGTAGTCGAGCACCGCCCATCCGCGTCAAGTCAGGTAGACCTCCTGCCCGTCGCGGAAGAGGCGTCGCTCGGCTGCCTGTATGGAAAGCGTCCCAACCGAAAATTGCGGCTCCGGAGAATGCCCATGGCGACGTGCCACTGCATGGATACGCGCTGAGAGTTCCCCCAGATCGAACGGCTTGACCAAATAGTCGTCGGCTCCAGCGTTGAAGCCCTCGATGCGATGCGAAATCCGATCGCAGGCTGTCAGAATGATGACCGGTGCCGATTCAAGTTCCTTGATCAGCTCCCGCAGATAGTCGATCCCATTGCCGTCCGGCAGGTGAACGTCGAGCAAAATAAGGTCGTAGCCGACCACAGCTGCATAATCGCGCGCTTCGGACAGGTTCTTGGCCCAGTCGACCGCGTGGCCACCAGCCACCAAATGATCGTGCATAGCACTTCCAAGGTCCTTATCGTCTTCAGTGAGCAGTATTCGCATCATGCTGCCGAGCTCCGGTATGAGGGCAAGGCTCCCATCTTATTGGTCGAAGCTGACAATAGGCTGAACCGGCGGCAGCGAATTATTTGGGGAGCTTTCAGGCTGCTGTCAGCTACAACTTGCAAGAAAGGGGTCGTTAACAAAGCCAAACGAAGAGCCCCTATGAAACCCGTCCTGACCTCGGCACTTTTGCTCAATGTGACCCCCGGCGGCTGCATCAGCAAATTGATTTGGGAAACAGGCGCGCCGGTTCTAATGACCGACGCAGGCCGAGGTCTGGAACAGCTGGACCAGCGAACGGCGTCTTCGGTTTTTCAGGCAACAGCCACATGGAAGAATATGATTGGCTCGACCATGCGCCGAGCTTTGTCGAACGGATTGGTCGCGGGCGCACTACCACAGATTATGGCAGGTTTACGCCCTGGCCTTGACACCCGGGGTGATCGTCACCGGCGGAGCCGCGGCGTACTGATCGGATATCTAACGTCGCTGAGTCTCTCGTCGGTGCAGTGGATCTCTCGGCTTAGCCATCATGCAAAAAACGACGGTTCCGCGACACCACTTTTCAGGTCCGTGACACAGGCTTTGTGAGCCGATCTGTTGTTCTTACCCCAGGCTAATGGCTGAACAGCTCTGTCGCCGGCTCGATGCGCCAGATGGCGCGATGTTTTGAACCCTTTCACGAGGCGACGGCAGCAGCCGACCGGCTCTCCTATCGCGGCTCCCGCGATCCACACACCCAACAAGGGAATCTACCATGGTAATGAAGGCACCGGTTGCCGACGCTAGGAATGGGTCGGTAGTAGATCGGCTGGTCGGCATCGACCTCGCTCGGGGCCTGGCTGTCTTCGGGATGTATGCCGCCCATCTCGGTCCCGACCCCGGCGAAGGAGGACTAGTCGGGTTTCTGATGGAACTAACCCATGGGCGGCCGTCGGCCCTGTTTGCCGTATTGGCCGGTTTTTCAATCCTCCTGATTACAGGTCGCAAGGCGCCGAAGTCGGGGATAGCCGGTAGACAGGCCATCGCCAGAGTCGCAATTCGTGCCCTTGTTTTGCTCGCGCTTGGCTCAATCCTGGGCTGCCTCGGTACCCAGGTCGAAGTCATCCTAGAATACTACGGAATTTGCTTCTTGTTGGTATTGCCGCTCCATCGGCTCAGCGCATATCAGCTGGGCTTGATCGCTGCCGCTACGGCATTAGTTCTCCCGCAAGTCCGTTCCTCCCTTCTGTCGGTTGCCCCCAACCTCCTCGACCCGGTCTTCAACCTCATGGTCAACGGCTACTATCCCGCGGTGACCTGGGTTCCTTTCCTCATCGCTGGCATGGCCATCGCGCGCCTTAATCTTAATACGCTAGCAGCGCATTGGCGCCTTGGTCTGGCGGGGGTCGCGCTGGCCGTGTTGGGCCATGGGGGATCCTTGCTCGCGCTGAGTTCCCGCGCTTTGACTGAAACCTCCTTGTGGTGGTCTGACGTTGACGGCGCTTTTGAGCCTTCCAAGTCGTCATTTATAGTCAAGTCGTCATGGATAGCCGCACCTCATAGCGAAACGACGCTTTCGATCGTGGGCAGCACCGGTTGCGCAATGATCATCTTGGCGGCTTGCATGCTCGCTGTGGATGCGCTCCCGCGTCTGCGAAAGCTGGTCTGGCCAATAATCGCAGTCGGCTCGATGTCTTTGACGGCCTATGTGCTGCACATTGCGGGAATAGCCTATCTTATGAAGATAAACATTTTCAAAGACGAGAGCCTGTCCACGCTCTTTGGCTTCGTTGTGGTTATCAGCACTTTTGCGGTGCTTTGGCTGCGCGTCTTCCAGCGAGGACCGATGGAAGTGCTGATGGGTAGGGTCGCAGATCTCGCGCGTCACATCCGCTGAGCACCGCCGCGCCCCGGCCTCCCGATCACATTACGGACAAGGTGGGGCTTTGTCCAAAGCTTGTTCGCGGCAGGGGAGGGTACTTCCTCCCACCCTGCCGCCTTGTTGATGGAAGCTAAAACGGTCGCGCAGGCGCTAGAGTTGCATCGGCATAATCAGCTTAAACTCGCGAAGTTAAACCCGCGGTTGGTCTATCTCGGCCCGCCTCACCTGAAAGGCTAAGGTATCCGTTTCGGTCAAGGGTTTTAGGGGCCATTTTCGCTGCGCCTTGAGGAGAGCGTTTGCTAGGATGAGGAGCTTTCGCAACAAGATGATGACCTTTGCGGGTTTGCCTGCCGCCTTTAGCGCCTGGTATTTTGCCTTGAGGTCGGGGTTGAAGCGCAGGGCGAAGGGCCGGGCATGTAGAGGGCCTGGCGAACATTGGCCCGGCCGCCCCGGATGAAGGCGCGGCCGCTCCATTTTGCCGAGGCCGGCGAGGCTTGCGGCCTTTGGTTCCGAGTTCCGGCATGTCGATGGTGAGTGTGCAGGCGGTGGCATCCGATGCGCCATATGCTGGTCAGGATTTCGCGGCGCTGGACAGCGTCGGGATCGGCTTTCATGAGGGTAAGCATCGTCTGATCGATATCGCTGAGTTCACGTGGATCTGCTTCCAGCCACTCGTTGTTGTGGCGCCTGAGCAAGGCAAGCGGTCAAGATCTGGCTCTGGTGCTGGCTGCGGTGCGATCCCCGCACGGGCCAGGTGCCGATCGTGTCGACGATCCACCTCGCCGCGACCAGAGAGCTGCTACTCTCTTCCGCTGTTCATTCTGGCCTCTTCGCAATGAATGTCATAAAATCACCTGTCGCAATTAATGGTTTTTGATTTGGCTCCAACAGCTGGCAGATATCGCCGAGAGTTCCGCAGAGAGCGTCGAAAGTTTTGGCCGCCTTCTTCCGCAGCCGCGCCTTGAGTTTTGAGCAGACCTGTCTTGATCGGGTTGAGATCGGGCGAGCATGGCGGCAGGATCAGGAGCCAGTGCCCCTTTGGCCAACCAGTGGGCGGCGCGTACCTTGCCGACAATCTGGGGTTCCGAACCCGACAGTTGGTTTTCAACCCGACAGTGGCCCGCCTCAGAGCAGGCTACCGCCCTTCGGAGCAGGCAGAAGCTAATCGAGGTTCGCGGGTTCCGGTTTGAATGTGCAGGTCGCTGCGCGCCTGATCTTTCGGTCTGGCGGCACATGACAAAAACCCTCATTTTGGCCGACGATACCCGGTCAGGAGCGGGTATCGCAGTCGAGAAGCGACCCGAGCACGTCCACAAGATGTGCCGAGTTTGCAAGGTGTGTCATTGTTTCTGTCAACGTTCGAGCGACAGCGCACGACGAAACGTCTGGCATACGCCTCGTCTGGCACGCGCCTCGCATATGTTGCAGTTGCTGCTGGAGATCAGGCGATCGAGTGGGCCTTGCAATTTTCCGATTTTGATGCGCCTAAAGTCTCGTGTACAAATCAGGCTGGCGTGAATGGCCTGCCTAAGTTGCGACTTATTACAAAGGAATGGATATGGCGACTGGAACGGTGAAGTGGTTCAACAGCACGAAGGGTTTTGGTTTTATTCAGCCTGACAACGGCGGTCAGGATGTCTTTGTCCACATTTCCGCTGTTGAACGAGCGGGCCTGTCGACCCTTAATGAGGGCCAGAAGATCAACTACGAGGTGGAACAGGATCGCCGCACGGGAAAGTCCTCTGCAGGCAGCCTCAGCAAGGCTGGCTAACGGTCCGGGAAAGCCTTGACAAGGTTCGTCATCGCCGGAACGCATTGACGGCTCGAAACCCGGGCCGGAGCATGCAAGTTAATGCCGCGGCAGGGATTGCTGGAGCCATCATGAATTACTCTGGAAATGAGGCTCTTGGACGGGAAAGGCGGGGCTCATCCCCGCCCTTTGATTCCGCGCAGATTGGGCCTACGGCTGCTGCGCGTCCGAACGACTGTTGATACGGATTTAGGCTGCGACCTTCTTGCGGGTCCGTTTCGCCGGCGCCGTGGCTGGGGCTTCCGGCTCTTTCGGTTTGCGGCCGAGTCCCATGGTCTTGGCCAAGGCGGAGCGCGCAGCGGCGTAATTCGGCGCCACCATGGGATAATCCGACGGCAGACCCCATTTGGCGCGATATTCGTCTGGGGTCAGACCATAGTGCGTCGCCAGATGGCGCTTTAGCGATTTGAATTTCTTGCCGTCTTCAAGGCTAATGATGTAGTCCGGTTCGATCGACTTTTTGATCGGGACAGCAGGTTTTTTTACAGGCACAGGCTCTTCTGCCGGTATGAGTCCAGCCGTGCCGTTTAGAGCCCCGTGCACTTGGGCGATCAGGGCAGGAAGCTCCCCCGCCGGGACGGGGTTGTTGGAGACGTAGGCTGATACAACATCGGCAGTGAGCTCGATGAGGATGTCGGTCTTGTGGGGTTCTTCTGTCATAAACTTCTCCGGGCAGCTTGAAACACAGTTGGGCGAAGTGTCGCTACATAGTGGCGGTTGCCGCTGAAAGCAAATGGATCGACGGGTGCGCTGCTCCTCCACCATTGAAGTCTCGGCGACGCATCCCGTCATCGTCCATCGCTAAAGGCAGCGTATTGAATTATGGGAGCGGTCGCGCCCGCCCCACCATAGCGATACAGCAAGACAATCAAAAAAGCCGGTCTTTGCTTGGCCCCAAATCTTTTCTCCTTTCGTGAACGCTGAGCTGCCAAGCTGCTACAGTTCACCTCGCGGGGCAACCGTGCACAACACAGGAGTCGCCCGAGCGATACATTCTTCACTTGCCGCTTATCAGCGCTGGTGATTGCACTTTGCAGCCTGCATCCGGACCCGCAGCGCTCACGCTGTTGGTTTTGCGCCTGCAGGCGTCGGAAGTCGGATCGCCGCAGCTAATTTCCTCAGGCGGACGAATTCAACAAATCGATTGTTTGGATCGAAGGCATCCACACCATCGATGCCTCTAGAATATGATCCAGCTACAATCACCGTGCTGTAATGGCAGGGACGGCCAGCACAAGCGCGACACGATCCGGCGGGTCCATCGCTGCGTTACGTATTCATGGCTACTGCATCGGGCGCTCGGTCGACCGCCTTAAGCCAGGTCGCCGCATTGCGAGACGGTGACCGGCGAGGGAGAGGGCGCTCTGGCAACGAAGCGAGGCGGGTGGCCTTGCGGGTGGCCGCGTGATGTCATCCGGCTCTCCTGCCGATCTCTGCCGGCCAGATCTGGAGCAACTGTTTTGCATAGATATGGCTCTCTTCAGGGGGCCATCTATGATGGGAGCCGAGCGCGTGTTCGAGCCGGGGAACAGGCTGCGCATGCACTGTGCCCACCTATTGCGATCGTGCTAACCTTGGTTGTTCGGACTTGCCGTTAAAGGCAAGCGACAGATTGAAGTTATGCTGCACCATCTGATTGCCTGGCTCGTTTTCGAGAGCTCGCCGATACAGGGCCTGTGCCGCGTCATGCCGCCCCTCAATGTCCAAAATCACGCCCTTCGCATTCAATGCACGTACGTTTCCTGGGGCTGCAACCAAGACGCTGTCGAGCACCTCAACCGCTTCGTGCGGGCGCTTCTGGCCCACCAAGGCATTTGTAAGTCGTATCGCCGCATCAACATTGTCCGGGTGCTGCTTCACCTCATCCCGCAAAGCCCGCTCTTGAACATCCTGACCAACTTCGCGCAAAATGCGTTCGCGCATAGCCGGATCGATTTGATCGGCGCTGAGCAACTCGGGGGAAGATGTCTCCTGCACGGAAAGAGCCGGCTTTTGCCAGCTGGCGCAACCGCCCAAAGGCAGAATGGCGAGTACGGCAAAAAGAAGTGAGTTCCGGCGCAGAAACATAGGCGATGGAGAAACTGTATTACTATTCATGTTATCTCTCAGTTATCGGGGAGGCGCGTGGCGTTCAGTTAGGAAAGGTGGGACTACTCTAACAATCCGCTGTTCGATCCGTGCGGGAGTGTGACGGATCCTGCGGGGCGAATTGTAAAGTCGGAGGCGAGGTCTTGATAAGACAGCACGGCGAGATCAACCCCGTTTCGCGTCAGAAAGCCGCGGACGAAACGTCGGACATCCATCGACGTCAACAGAATAGGGCGGGTTTGACCCGGTTCTGCGTTCGAAAGGACCTGACGTATCTGTGATAGCATCGCTTCGCTTTGCCGATCCTCCAGTGCGAGATAGGGGCCTGCATCCGAATCTCGAACCGCGCCACGCATCACATCCTCGCTCTCGCGCTCGACGACCAGGGCGGACACTATGCCCTCCGTGTTGGCATGGCGGTGGCAGATCTGTCGCTTCAAACCAGAACGGACATATTCCGTCAGCAGGGCAACGTTTTGCTCACGCTCGCTCCATTCGGCCAATGCCTCCAACACGAGACGGGTGTGGCGGATTGGGATACCTTCCTCCAGGAGGCGGCGCAGAACATCGGCAATCCGAGGAATCGGCGTCGTGCGTAGCACCTCTTTCACAAGCTCAGAATATTCCTGCTCCATTCGGCCCAGGAAATGTCGGGTCTCTTGGATGCCCACCAATCGCGGTGCGTAGCGGGTCAACGCTGCATGGACGCGCAAGGCGAGGAGTTCGCCGGGAGCCCTATGCTCCGTGCCGGCGCCCGTAAGGGCCTTTGCAGGGGTATGTTCAACCGGGAGTCTGTCCGTTTTCGGCTCACGTCTAAGGGGGACACCGCTCGAGTCGACGTGCGCTACATCGGCTCGGAGCGCCATCTGGTTTGGATCTAAGGCGTCCTGTTCGACTGGCACGCCCTCGACATCAATTCGGAATTGCGATGCAGGCAGCTGCTCGTCAACCAAGACAGGGATGCGAGGAACGATAATGCCCAGATCGGCTGTGACCAGGAGCGAAACGCGCCCAATATGTTTTTGCAATTCGGCTTGATCGACCGCCTGCATAAGATCTGGCGCTAGAAAAAATGCGATCGGGAATTCCTTCGCAGGCGCGGCTTGCTTAGGCTCCGCTGCAGTTCCACCTTTCGCATCGGCAGTGCCGGCGCCCAGCACATCAGCCTTGACAATGCTTACCGCAGCGAACACTGCGGCCAGCATCAGAAAGACGGGGAGGGGAAACCCAGGAACGAACCCCATTACAACCAGGACGCCGGCCGCCAGTCGCAAGGCTCGAGTGCTGGCCGTGAGCTGACTGACCATTTCTGTACCGAGGTTGATCCTCGCCGTCCCAGTCACACGGGTGACGATGGTCGCCGCAGTAATGGAGAGCAGAAGGGCCGGAATCTGCGATATCAATGCATCGCCTATCGTCAGCAGAGTGTAGTGATGCAGTACCTCGCCGAAGGACATGCCCTTGGAGAGCAGGCCGATCGAAATTCCACCCAGCATGTTGATGCAGATAACCACCAGCCCGGCGATGGAATCGCCCTTCACAAATTTCATCGCGCCGTCCATCGCGCCATAGAGTTGGCTTTCCTTCTCCAATTCGGCGCGCCGCCGGCGGGATTCGTTGGCATCGATGTGGCCGTTGCGTAGCTCTGCGTCGACCGCCCTTTGCTTGCCCCGC
>NZ_RZQI01000431.1:0-4939 GCF_003998335.1 Mesorhizobium sp. M7A.F.Ca.CA.002.05.1.1
TCATAGGATTTGCCGAGCTCGCATTTGATCTGCACGAAAAACGCCTTCATGGCTTCGTCCCGCTAAACGTCCAAGTCCAGCGGCCCTTCTGGCAGACTGGAGGCGGGCTTTCAAGCGCTGGAATGAATGCTCAGCCGGCTCGGGCCTAGGCTACCGCCTGCTGCAACTCCGCCACTGGCGTGGAACTTGTCACCGATCGCCAGTGAATATTCGCAATCGCTGAAACCGCGATGCGCTGCCAAGCGTATGTTATGATGTGTCTTCGGACAGCAGCATTTCGAGGGAAGATATTTCGCGGGATAACGGAGACAGGCCATGCGCCGCGCCTTTTTCGCAATCGCAGTCGTTCCATTCCTCTTCGCGTCGTCGGTATTGGCCGGCGATGCCGAGATCAAGGCGGGCCAGTCCGTCATCGACAGTCAGCTAAAGGCCCTCATCGCCAATGACGGCGCCACCGCCTACAGCTTCGCCGCCCCGAATGTGAAGCGGATCTTCCCGACCGTCGATGCCTTCATGAACATGGTGACCAACGGCTATCCGCCGGTGCGCAAGCCGCGGACCTATTCCTTCGGCAAGGTCGAGGAGACCGCTCCGGGTTCGATCGTCCAGCAGGTGCTGATCGTCGGCCCCGACGGCAAGGATTACGAGGCGGTCTACACGTTGCAGCAACAGCCCGATGGCACGTTCCAGATCACCGGCTGCAGCCTGCGCGCCTCGAATTCGCTCAGCACTTGAGGCCTCACAGCAACGGGATATCGCCCCTCGCCCAGCCCTCGGTGATTTCCGCGCCGCGCGCCTCGAAGGCGCCGGTCTCGATCGCAGCGCGGATGTCCTGCATCAGCTTTTGATAGTAAGAAAGGTTGTTCCAGGTCAAAAGCATAGCACCGAGCGCTTCTTGCGAGCGCACCAGATGATGCAGATAGGCGCGTGAGTAGTCCCGGGCGGCCGGGCAGTCGCTTTCCTCGTCGAGCGGCCGTGGATCGTCGGCATGGCGGGCGTTGCGCAGATTGACCTTGCCGCGCCTTGTATAGGCAAGGCCGTGGCGGCCGGCCCGTGTCGGCATCACGCAGTCGAACATGTCGATGCCGCGCGCCACCGATTTCAGGATATCGTCGGGCGTGCCGACACCCATCAGATAGCGCGGCTTGTCCGCTGGCAGTTCCGGGCAGGTGATGTCGAGCATCTCGAGCATCACCGCTTGCGGTTCGCCGACGGCCAGGCCGCCGACCGCATAGCCCTTCAGCTCCATCGCGCTCAGCGCCTGCGCCGAGCGCTCCCGCAGCGCCGCGTTGTCGCCGCCTTGCACGATGCCGAACATCGCCTTGCCCGGCTGATCGCCGAACGCCGTCTTGCAGCGCTCGGCCCAACGCAACGACAGCTCCATGGCGCGCTCGATTTCCTTCATCTCGGCCGGCAGCGCCGTGCATTCGTCAAGCTGCATCTGGATATCGGAATCGAGCAATCCCTGGATCTCTATCGAACGCTCCGGCGACATCTCGTAGGCGGCGCCATCGATATGCGAGCGGAAGGTGACGCCCTTTTCGGTCAGCTTTCTCAGCTTCGACAGCGACATCACCTGGAAACCGCCGCTGTCGGTCAGGATAGGATGCGGCCAGCGGGCGAATTCATGCAAACCGCCGAGCCGCGCCACACGCTCGGCGCCGGGCCGCAGCATCAGATGATAGGTGTTGCCCAGGATGATGTCGGCGCCGACACCGCGCACCTGGTCCATATACATGGCCTTGACGGTGCCGCCGGTGCCGACCGGCATGAAGGCCGGCGTGCGGATTTCGCCGCGCGGCATGTCGATCACGCCGCGTCGCGCCTTGCCGTCGGTTGCCAGAACCTTGAAGCTGAACGGCTTAGCCATTGAATTCCTTGTCGTGGATCGGGGCGTCCGGCGCCTGATTGTCGAGCGACTGGCGGTAGTGGATGCAGCCGCGCATGGCGGAATCGAGGTGCTGGCGAATGCCGGCGCGCAGCTTTTTCAATTCCGCATTCAGCGCATAGCGGTCAAAGGCTTGCAGATCATCGTCCATCGCTCGTCTCCGCTCGGAAAAGCAGGCTTGCGTCGCCATAGGAATAGAATCTGTAACGGTTCTCGATCGCATGGGCATAGGCCGCACGCATCGTGTCGAGGCCGCTGAAGGCCGAGACAAGCATGAACAGCGTCGAGCGCGGCAGATGGAAATTGGTCATCAGCACGTCGGCGGTGCGAAAACGGTAGCCGGGCGTGATGAAGATATCGGTCGGACCGGACCACGCAGCCAGAGTACCGTCCTCACGCGCCGCACTCTCCAGCAGTCGCAGCGAGGTCGTGCCGACGGCAACGACGCGCCCGCCTCTTGCTCTTGCAGCATTCAGGGCGTCCGCAGTAGCTTCGCTGACCGAACCGGTCTCGGCATGCATCTTGTGGTCGGCGGTGTCGTCGGCCTTCACCGGCAGGAACGTACCGGCGCCGACATGCAAGGTGACGAAGCGGCGTTCGATGCCCTTGCTGTCAAGCGCTGCAAAAAGCTCCGGCGTGAAATGCAGGCCCGCTGTCGGAGCCGCGACGGCGCCTTCCTCGCTTGCATAGATGGTCTGGTAGTCGGCCCGGTCGCGTTCGTCGTCGTCGCGTTTCGAGGCGATGTAGGGCGGCAGCGGAATGTGGCCGACCGCGTGCAGCGCCTCGTCGAGGAACGGCCCCGACAGATCGAAGCCAAGCAGCGCTTCGCCGCCCTCGCCTTTCTCGATCACCGTGGCGTCGAGCTGACCGAGCAAACAGGAATTGCCGTCATGGCCGAAATGGATGCGGTCGCCGGCGGCAATGCGCTTGCCCGGCCGCATGAAGGCCAGCCAGCGGTCCGGCGCCATGCGCATATGCAGCGTGGCTTCGACCTGCGCTGTCACTTCGCCTCGCCTCCGGATGCCTTTGAGCTGCGCTGGAATGACCTTGGTGTCGTTGAACACCAGCACGTCGCCGGCCCTGAGCAAGGACGGCAGGTCGCCAACCCTGCGGTCGTCGAACCCTTCGCCGGGTTTGACCACCAGCATCTTGGCGCTGTCGCGCGGCTCCGCCGGACGAAGCGCGATGCGCTCCTCCGGCAAGTCGAAGTCAAAGAGATCGACGCGCATCAGTAGAGCCGGACGAGCAGCGCTCCGGCCAGCAGCAGCACCGCGCCGGCAACGCGGCCGAGCGAGATTTCACGCACCGCGACGCCGAGGAAGCCGACGCGATCGATGAGCATGCCGGCCAGCAACTGGCCGGTGACCAGAAACGCCATCAGCGCGGCCGCACCTATGCGTGGCGTGAGAATCGTCGACAGCGTGACATAGAAACCGCCCAGCATGCCGCCGGCCACGAACAGCCAGGGCGCCGGCGCCTTCCAGTCGAGCGAGATGCCTTGCAGCTTCACCACCGTGACGGAGATGATACCGAGCACGATCGCGCCCGACAGGAACGAAAACGCAGCCGCCGCGACCGGGAGGCCCAGGCCGCGCGCCAGCTGCGAATTGATCGGCGCCTGAATGGCAATGAAGGCGCCGGACAGGATGCCGAGAAGCGACCAGACGACGCCCATCATTGTCGTTTGCCCTTACTTGACGTCGGCCGCGACTTTCAGCGACACGATCTTGTCGGGATCCTGCACCGGCTCGCCGCGCTTGATCTTGTCGACATTGTCCATGCCTTCGATGACCTGGCCCCAGACCGTGTACTGGCGGTTGAGGAAGGCGGCATCGTCGAAGCAGATGAAGAACTGCGAATTGGCCGAGTTCGGGTTCTGCGAGCGGGCCATCGAGCAGGTGCCGCGAGCATGGTTGGCGTTGGAGAATTCAGCCTTCAAATCCGGCTTTTCAGAGCCGCCCATGCCCGCGCGGGACGGCGCGAAGGAAGGCTTGCTCGAATTGCCGAACTTGACGTCGCCGGTCTGCGCCATGAAACCCTCGATGACGCGGTGGAAGACCACGCCGTCATAGGCGCCTTCCCTGGCCAGTTCCTTGATGCGGGCGACATGGCCGGGCGCCAGGTCGGGGAAAAGTTCGATGACGACCTTGCCCTTGGTCGTTTCCATGATGAGCGCGTTCTCGCGATCCTTGATTTCGGCCATGTCAGATATCCTTTTGAGAAACAGAGTTATTCGACAATTTACTTGTCGGCGGCGATGCGCACCTTAATCATCCGGTCGGGATCGGTGACCGTGCCGTTGTCCGCCTGGTCGCCCTTCTTGATTTGGTCCACCAGTTCCATGCCGCTGACGACATTGCCGACGATCGTGTACTGGCCATCGAGGGGCGGTGCCGGAGCGAACATGATGAAGAACTGCGAATTGGCCGAATTTGGGTCCTGCGAGCGGGCCATACCGACCACGCCGCGCTTATAATGTTCGGTCTGTGAGAATTCGGCCGGCAGGTCGGGCAGGTCGGAACCGCCGGTGCCGGCGGCCTCGGCGCTGAAACCCTTTTTCATATTGCCGAACTTGACGTCGCCGGTCTGCGCCATGAAGCCGTCGATGACGCGATGGAAGGCGACGTTGTCATAGGCGCCTTGGCGCACCAGCTTCTTGATCTGCTCGACATGCTTTGGCGCAAGATCGGGCCTCAGCGCAATGGTGACGTCGCCGTCCTTCAGCGTGATGATCATTGTGTTTTCCGGGTCGGCGGCGAAAGCCGAGACCGACACAGCCACAAGACCGGCGAGCACGACAAGGAACGAGGCTAGCTTTTTCAGCTGCATGGTTTTCTCCGAAAACTTACTTCTTGAACTTGGCTGTGAGCGCACCGGCAACCGCCGCCGGCACGAAGGGGCGAATGTCGCCGCCCATCGAGGCAATCTGGCGAACAAGTGTGGCGGTAATGGTGCGTACCGAAGGACTGGCGGGCAGAAAAACCGTCTGCAGTTGGGGCGCCATGGTCTCGTTCATGCCGGCCATCTGCATCTCATAGTCGAGGTCGGTGC
>NZ_RZQI01000432.1:0-4924 GCF_003998335.1 Mesorhizobium sp. M7A.F.Ca.CA.002.05.1.1
CAGATCGACATCGCCCCAGTCGATGCCGAGGTCGAGCGTCGAGGTGGCGACGATGGCGCGCAGTGCGTTTTCCCCCATCGCCTTTTCGACGCGCCGGCGCTGGGCGACGTCGAGCGAACCGTGATGCAGCGCGATCGGCAAAGTGTCCTCGTTGACCCGCCACAATTCCTGGAACAGCAACTCCGCCTGGCTGCGCGTGTTGACGAACAGCAGGGTCGTCTTGTGGCGCTTGATCTCGCGATAGATTTCCGGCGTGGCGTAGCGCGCCGAATGTCCCGCCCAAGGCACGCGCTCTTCGGAATCGAGGATAGAAATCTCCGGTTTCGCACCCCCGGTGACGACGATCAGTTCGGCCATGCTATGGCCGGTCGAACCCTTGGGCGGATTCTGGCTGACCAGCCAGCGCCGCAACTCGTCCGGTTCGGCCACCGTCGCTGACAGGCCGATCGTCTGCAAGCCGGGGACAAAGCTGCGCAGCCGCGCCAGGCCGAGCGCCAGCAGATGCCCGCGTTTCGACGTCACCAGCGAGTGCAACTCGTCGAGCACGACGTAGCGCAGATCCTCGAAGAAGCGTCTTGCATCGCCTGCCGCAATCAGCAGCGCCAGTTGCTCGGGCGTGGTCAGCAGGATGTCGGGCGGCACCAGCTTCTGGCGCTGACGCTTGTGGGCGGGGGTGTCGCCGGTGCGCGTCTCGATGGTGACGGGCAGGCCGATTTCCTCCACCGGCTTGCCGAGATTGCGCTCGATATCGACGGCCAGCGCCTTCAGCGGCGAGATGTAGAGCGTGTGGATACCGCGACGCGCCTGGCCCGGCTTTCTCTTGGGCCGGTTGGCCAGTTCAGTGAGCGAAGGCAGGAACCCGGCCAGCGTCTTGCCGGCACCGGTCGGCGCAATCAGCAGGACTGATTGCCCGGCCTGGGCTTTCGCCAGAAGTCCAATCTGATGGGCGCGCGGCGACCAGCCTTTCTCGCCGAACCATCTGAGGAATGGTTCGGGCAGGGCCACGGCGGCATTCTGTTCGGCAAGGCGCGGCTGCTCTGTCACCCGCCAGAGGTAGCGCGACGGCGCGCGAACGCCAAGGAAAATCGGAACAAAAGGTGATCGAGGTGAGCTTTCCTCGCCCCGTTTACGGGGAGAGGATGCCGGCAGGCAGGTGAGGGGCAGCGCGAACCTTCAAATGCTGGCACTGCCTCTCATCCGCCCTTCGGGCACCTTCTCCCCGTGAACGGGGCGAAGGAAGAAAGGCTACGGCCTCCTGAACCCGGTCGGACCGCCGTAAAGATATCCGATGCGGGCGACGGCGTCCTTCAGCCCTTCGCGCGACACCAGCATGGTGTGGCCGTTGGCGTGGATCATCGTGTCGGCGTCGGTCATGACGGCGACATGGCCCTTCCAGAACACCAGATCGCCGCGTCGCAACCCGGAGAAATCAGGTCCCGGTTCGAGCGGCTCGCCAAGTGTCGCCGCCTGCATGTCGGAATCGCGCAGCACGTCTTTGCCGGCCATGCGCATCGCCAATTGCACAAGGCCCGAACAGTCGATGCCGAAACCGGAAGTGCCGCCCCAGAGATAGGGCGTGCCGAGAAACGCCTCGGCAACCGCGACATAGTCGGAGGCAGCTTCACTCAGCGGCCGCAGGTGGCTTGCGATCAACGCCTCGCCGGAAGGCAGGACCGCATAGTGCGTACCGCGCGTCTCGGCGGCCTCCGTCACCGTCACCGTCGATCCCATCGACAATTGTCCGGCGATCGGAAAGCGCAGATCCGGCCCGGGGTAGAGGAAGGTGCGCGGCACGCAGACGATGTGCGTCGGCGCATGGTCCCGTTTGCCCAGCATCGTGTCGGCGACGTAGCCGACATAGCCGTCGCGTTCGGCCTGGACCCAGGCCCAGCCCTCAGCGACATCGAAGACCAGGACATCGTCGCCGAACAGCGCTTGCGTGTTGACGCCGGCGTCCGGCCGCGGCGCCTTGCGCATATCGGCCACTGACGCGGTGACCCGCGCCGGCCGGCCGGCGACGAAGCGCTCGGCGGTGACCTCGCCCTTCAGCCTTGCATCGGCGAGATCGGAGCGAAAAGCGTGAAGGCGGGCATCCCTGGCAGTCAAATCGAACACTCTGTTGAAAGGTAATGCGCTCACATCGGCAGTTCGAGCGCCTTGGCGATGATACCATCGCCGAAGCGCTCGACAAAGAGCGCGCCCTCGACCGTGCGCCTGATCAGCACATTGCGCTTGTCGAGTTCATCGCGGTGACGCGAAACGAGTTTCAAAGCGCCCATCGTGTCGAGCGCGCGGGTGATCACCGGCTTGGTGACATTGAGGCGCGCGGCGAGCCCGCGCACGGTGTGCGGTGGCGGGTCGAGATAGATGGTGAACAGGATCGCCGTCTGGCGCATGGTCAGATCGGGCGCGTCGTCGCGCACCTGTGACAGCATCACTTGCTGCCACAGTCGCAAGGCCTGGCTCGGGCGCATAGCAATCGACATCGCGCCAGCATGACGGCAAATTGTTTCGGTTCCGTTTCAGTCGAGGCAATTTTGCCGGCTCCGCCTGCAACCGTCAGCCGTAGCGTTTCGCGATGATCCGCTCTAGGGCGCGGATGCCTTGTGCCTCGCCGCCGGCGGGGCCATGCGGACGATCGGCCGGGTTCCAGGCGAAGATGTCGAAATGCGCCCAGCCCTCGGTCTTTTCGACGAAGCGTTTCAGGAACAGCGCCGCCGTGATCGAGCCGGCGAAACCGTCTGATGTGACATTGTTGATGTCGGCGATTTTCGACGACAGTTTTGCATCGTAGGGCCGCCACAGCGGCATGCGCCACAGAGGGTCCTCGGCCGCGACGGAAGCCGCCGCAAGATCGGATGCCAGCGCTTCGTCACTTGTGTAGAACGGCGGCAGATCGGGGCCGAGCGCGACGCGGGCAGCCCCGGTCAGCGTCGCCATGTCGACCAGAAGCTGCGGCTCCTCCTCGTCGGCCAGCGCCAGCGCATCGGCCAGCACCAGCCGCCCCTCGGCATCCGTATTGCCGATCTCGACAGTGATGCCCTTGCGGCTCGCAAGCACATCTCCGGGCCGGAAGGCGTTGCCGGCAATCGAATTCTCAACCGCGGGAATGAGCACGCGCAGCCGCACATTCAGCCCGGCAGCCATGATCATCGAGGCGAGGCCAAGGACATTGGCAGCACCGCCCATGTCCTTTTTCATCAGCAGCATGCCGGACGATGGCTTGATGTCGAGACCGCCCGTGTCGAAGCAGACGCCCTTGCCGACCAGGGTCACCTTCGGCGCCCCTTGCTGCCCCCATCGCATATCGATCAGGCGCGGCGCGCCGGCCGACGCACGGCCGACAGCATGGATCATCGGGAAATTCCGGTCGAGGAGATCGTCACCCTTGACCACCGAGACTTCGGCCTTGTGCCTGGCGGCCAGGGTCCGCACCGCCTGCTCCAAATCTTCTGGACCCATATCGCTGGTCGGCGTGTTGACCAGATCGCGTGTCAGGAAGACGCCATCGGCGATGCGGCCTACGCGCCCGCCATCGACGCCTGCCGGCAGGCCGAAGCGCAGCGCCTTGCCTGGCTTCTTGCCGTAACGGGTGAAGACATAGCCGCCGAGCAGCAGCGCGGTCGCCGCGAGGTCCGGCTCGGCCGGCGCCGAGGCGAAATGCCAGTCGCCTTCCGGCAAGGCTTTCGACAGCGCGCCAAAGGCGAGCGCGCCTTCGCCATCGCCGATACCAAACAAGGCGCCGCCGAGCGCCCCGTTTTCGCCGGGCACGACCAGCGTCCTGCCTGCCTCGCCGGAAAAGCCGTTGGCCCTGGCCCAGGCGACAGCGGCCGGCGCAAGGCCGGCCGCGTCCAGACCGTCCCTGGCGATCAGATGGACCGGCAGCGCGCCCGGCAATGTCTTCCCGACGAGTTCGACAGGCATGCGATGTTCTCCGTGTGAGTCGCCGTTCTTAACCGTCCGTTAGGGTTAACAGAATATTTCTGCGGGAGGGAAGACGGCCACGCAATGGCCGCGCACGAATGGAGGCTTAGGTGGCCATGCCGACCAACCGCAGGATCAATGCCAGGGGAAAACGGCTCATCACCACGGCCCTTGTGCTGGCGCTGGCGGCCGGCGTCGCCGGCTGCGGAACCGACAAGCTCTCCACCGGCTCTATCGCACGCACCAGCGGCAAACCGCTTGAAAGCATGTCGGCCGGCGAACTGCACAATGCCACCGGTGCACTTGGCCAATCCTACGCGAAGAACCCCAACGACAAGCGGATGGCGACGAACTATGCGGCGGCGTTGCAGATGGATGGCGACGCCGACCAGTCGCTGGCTGTGATGCGCAAACTCGCCATCGCTTTGCCCAAGGATCGTGACGTGCTTGCCTCCTATGGCAAGGCGCTGGCCGCCAATGGCCAGTTCGAGGCGGCGCTCGACGCCGTGCGCCGCGCTCAAACACCGGAATATCCCGACTGGAAGCTGGTGTCGGCCGAAGCGGCCATCCTCGACCAGACCGGCCAGAAGGACGATGCGCGCCAGCTTTACCGCAAGGCGCTCGACCTTAAGCCGAACGAGCCTTCCGTGCTCTCCAATCTTGGCATGTCGTATGTGCTGGAAGGTGACCTGCGCACCGCCGAAACCTATATGCGCTCGGCCGCGCAGCAGCCGAATGCGGACAGCCGCGTCCGCCAGAACCTGGCACTGGTCGTCGGCCTGCAAGGCCGGTTCGACGAGGCCGAGAAGATCGCCTCGCAGGAGCTCTCGCCCGAACAGGCGCAGGCAAACGTCGCCTATCTCAGGCAGATGCTGGCCCAGCAGAATGCCTGGAGCCAGCTCAAGGACCAGGACAAGCCGAAATCCGCGACCAACTGAGACCACAATCCCGATGCCCAACGAAGAAGCCGCGCTGCATGCGCGGCTTCTTCGTTTGAGGG
>NZ_RZQI01000433.1:0-4920 GCF_003998335.1 Mesorhizobium sp. M7A.F.Ca.CA.002.05.1.1
GGCCGGTGACGATGCGTGCCAGGGTCGACTTGCCCGAACCGGACTCGCCTATCAGCCCGAAGGTTTCGCCCTGGCCGATGTCGAGATCGATGCCGTGCAGCACTGGCTGGCTGCCGAAGGCATGACTGATGCCTTTGCAGGCGATCGCGACCCGGCGTTCTTTTGGCAAGCCGGCGTCTTCGCCTTGGGCTATGGGGTGCGCTGGCACGCCGTCCGTCTCCGCCAGTCTTCCGTCCCGCTTGGTGTAGTTGAGCGCCGGGATCGAGGCGATGAGCGCCTTGGTGTAGGCGTGAGAGGGGTTGTCGAAGACATCGCCCGCAACGCCGCTTTCGACCACGGTTCCCGCCTGCATCACCGCCACCCGGTCGCAGGAGCGGCGGATCATGTTGATGTCGTGGCTGATCAGCAGGATGCTGGTTTTGTGATCCTTGCGCAGGTCGGAGAGGATGGCGATGATCTCGGACTGGACGCTGGCGTCGAGCGCCGTCGTCGGCTCATCCAGCACCAGCAGCGACGGGTCGAGCGCAATCGCGATGGCGATGTTGGCGCGCTGCTGCATGCCGCCGGAGAGTTCGTGCGGATAGAGATCCAGCACACGCTCCGGATGGCTGACGCGGACCCGGCCGAGCAGTTCGGCCGCACGCTCGCGCGCCTCGTCGAGGCGAACCGGGCGGTGCCGCATGATCGTCTCGGTGATCTGCCGGCCGATCGTCATGCTTGGATTGAGCGCCGCGCCCGGATGCTGGTAGACGGCCGCGATTTGATTTCCCCTGAGCCGGCGGAGCTGCTCGGCGGAAAGGTCGCGGATTTCGCGGCCCTGGAATTCAAGCGCTGAGGCCGCGATACGGGCGTTCTTCGGCAGATAACGCAGGATGGCGAGCGCCACAGAGCTTTTGCCCGATCCTGACTCGCCGACCAAGCCGAGCGCTTCGCCTTCGCGGATGTGCAGCGACACGCCGCTGACGGCGGGATGCGATCCCTTGCGCCCGTCATAGGCGACGGACAGCTGGTCTACGTTCAGAACTGAGGAGGACATGGGGACTTGAAACCACTTTCTTCCAGCGCCGCCATCGAGGGCAATAGCTTCCGCTTTCGGAGTGCATTATCTCTATAAAATTACTCGGATTAAGCCGGAGCGCAATCTACCTTTCTCGCATCAGCAGAGATTGTCGCGGCTTAGGCAAGCAGCGCGACGGTCTCCGGAGCAGATCTGGAAGGAGGCCGTCATGGCTCGAGACCACATGATCCTCAGCGCATTCTTCTTCAACCCGCAGGGCGATCATCGGATGTCCTGGCGCCATCCCAGGGCGCCGGGGCGGGAGGTGCTGGACTTCGAATTCTACCGCGATCTCGTGCAGGCGGCCGAGCGCGCCAGGATTGACACCATCTTCGTCGCCGACCACGTTTCGATTTGGGATTCGGTCAAGAGCGGCGTCGCCCACTACGCCAATGCCCGCCTCGAACCGCTGACGCTGCTCTCGGCGCTGGCGGGCGTGACCAAGCATATCGGCCTGATCACCACGGCATCGAGTTCCTACAGCGAGCCCTACAATGTGGCGCGCATGTTCGCCTCGCTCGACCACATCAGCAAGGGCAGGGCGTCGTGGAACGTCGTCACCTCGGCGATGGACGAGGAGGCGCGCAATTTCGGCCGCGACGGCAATATCGAACATGCGTTCCGCTACGAGCGTGCGGCCGAATTCCTCGATATCGTCAAAGCGCTGTGGGACAGCTGGGAAGACGAGGCGCTGCTGATCGACAAGGCGTCGGGCTATTTCGCCGACCCCGACAAGGTCCATCCCATCGATCACAAGGGCAAGCACTTCAAAGTCCGCGGCCCGCTCAACGTCTCGCGGCCGCCGCAGGGCCATCCGCTGATCGTCCAGGCGGGCTCCTCGGAGGACGGCAAGAACTTCGCCACCGCCCAGGCCGATGCGCACTTCGCCATCTACAGCACCAAGGAAGATGGCATCAAATACCGTCAGGATATCAACGAGCGGCTGGCCCGCCACGGCAGGCGGCCGGAGAGCTTCAAGATCCTGCCCGGCATCCTGCCTGTTGTCGCCGCCTCCGAAGCAGAAGGCCGGGAAAAGCAGGAATACCTGCAGACCTTGCTGCCGGATCAGGTCGGCATCGACCTTCTGTCCAGCTGGAGCGGGTTGGACCTGTCGCTGTTCCCGCCGGACGGGCCATTGCCGCCGCTGCCGGACGAGAGCACGTTCAACGGCGGACGCACGTCGCTCAACCGGGTCAGGCAATGGGCGAAGCAGAATCTCAGCCTGCGCGAGATCGCCCGCAAACTCGCCAACAGCGGTTCGGTGCCGACCGTCGCCGGCACGCCGGTACAGATCGCCGACCAGTTGCAGGACTGGTTCGTTTCCGGTGCCGCCGACGGCTTCAACTTGATGTTCCCGCTGCTGCCCGAGGACTGGGTGAATTTCGCCGAACAGGTGGTTCCGGAGCTGCAGCGGCGCGGCGTGTTCCCGACCGAATACGCGCCGGGAACGCTGCGCGACCGCTTCGGCCTGGCGCGGCCAGCCAATCGCTTCGCCGAACAACGCGACAATGCGCGCGCGGTGTCCTGACGTCAGGCCGGGAGAACGATCATGACCGTTGCACCAAGATTGCAGCCGCGCGAAGCCACCGCGCCGCAGCTCGTCAATGTCCTGCACAGCCCCAAGCGCGTGCGCGTCAAGTTCGGCGGCCGCACCATCGCCGACAGCCGCAACGTGCTCGTGCTGCGCTCCAACCATTTCCTGCCGATCTATTTCTTCCCGCCGTCAGCGGTCGACCCGTCGGTGCTGAGACCCTCACCGCATCGCGAACCGCACCCGGTCGGTGGCGAAACCGCCTATTGGGATATCGACAGCGGTGACAGGCGCAGCGCCAACGCGGCCTGGGCGTTCGTGTCGCCACCGGATGAAAACCTGGCGCCTCTGGCCGGCCGCATCGCCTTCACCTGGAAAGCCGTCGACCAATGGTTCGAGGAGGAAGAGGAAGTCTTCGTCCACGCCCGCGATCCCTACGCACGCATCGATGTGCTGCAGAGCTCCAGCCATGTGCAGGTCTGGTTCGACGGCGAGCCGATCGCCGACAGCCACCGCCCGGTTCTGCTGTTCGAGACGCATCTGCCAACGCGTTTCTATCTGCCGGCGGAAGACATCCGGCTGGAGCGGCTGACGGCGTCCGTCACAACGACGCGATGTCCTTACAAGGGCATCGCCTCCTATTGGTCCGGCCTGCTGAGCGACGGCTCGGTGCGCCCTGACATCGCCTGGAGCTACCGGGATCCCATAGAGGAAATGCCCAAGATCAAGGGCCTCATCGCGTTCTATCCGCAGGCCGTCGACCGCATCCATCTCGACGGCGAACCCGTCGCATAGCTTTCAATCTTCATTTCAAGGCAGGGTTTAACATGACCAAACTCAGAGATATCGACGCAGTTCGCAATCTGTCGGGGGACATCTGGAATGTCGCCGTCGACGAATATCAGGGCGGCTTTCTCAAGCGCCGCGATCTCCTGAAATACGCCGCACTGCTCGGCCTGACCGGCTTTGCCGCTTCCCAAGGGCTTGGAGGCGCGCGCGCCGCGACTGCTGCCGGCGGCACGGTTCGCGTCGGGCTCGGCCAGCCGACCAAGGCGATCGATCCGGTTTCGGTCACCGATCCGGCCAGCATCGGGGTGATCAGCCAGGTCGGCGAGTATCTGATCCTCGACGATCCGAAGGATGGTCTGCAGCCGAAGCTGGCTCTGTCCTGGGAAGCAAACGAGACGGCCAGTCGTTGGACCTTCAAATTGCGGCCAGGGGTGAAATTCCACGATGGCCGCGCGGTCACCGCTAGGGATGTTGTGGCGAGCTTCGAGCGGCTGGTCGATCGGGCCAGCGGCTCGTCGGCGCTGTCCGCCTACAAGGGCATCCTGTCCAAGGGCGGCGCCAAGCTGGTCGACGACGAAACCGTCGCCTTCGATCTCGACGGCCCAAACAGCAACTTCCCCTTCTATGTCTCCTCAGACGTCTACAATGCCGTCATCCTGCCGGCCGACTATGCCGGCGATTTCGAGAAGAGTTTCAACGGCACCGGTCCGTTCAAGCTCGAATCCTTCCGTCCCAAGCAAGGCGCCAGCTTCGTTCGCAATGAAGACTACTGGGGCGACAAGGCGCTGCCCGACCGGGTCGAGATCAAGTTTTTCGACGACGAGCAGGCGCAGGTGCTGGCGCTGCAGGCCGGCCAGCTCGACGTCATCCCGAGCACGACGCGCCTGGAGCTGGCGATCGAGGGCAATCCCAATTTCAAGCTGCTGAGCGTGCAGGCAAGCTCGCATGACCAGGTGCATCTCAGAACCGACCAGGCGCCGTTCACCGACAAGCGCATCCGCCGCGCGCTGGCGCTCACCATCGACCGCGAGGCGGTGGTCAAGGGCCTGCTCAAGGGCCGCGCCATCGTCGGCAACGACACCCCGTTCGCGCCGATCTTCCCTTCCGCCGATCCGTCGGTGCCACAGCGCAAGCAGGACATTGCGGAAGCCAAGCGCCTGCTTGGTGAGGCGGGTGTGCCGAACGGCTTCGAGGTGACGCTGACCACCGAACGCGCCTATGACATTCCCGACTATGCGGTGATCATCCAGAACTTCGCCAGGAAGGCCGGCATCGACGTCAAGCTCAACGTCCTGCCGCAGGACGCCTATTACGGCTCGGCGACCTTCGGTAGCTCGCCCTGGCTGGATTCGGTGCTCGGCATCACCGACTACGGCCATCGCGGCACGCCCGACATCTTCCTCAACGCCACGCTGAAGAGTTCGGGAGCCTGGAACGCGGCGCATTTCAACAACCCGGCCTATGATGCGCTGCTGCTCGACTACTCGAAGGCGCGTGATCTGCAGGCACAGCGCCTTCGAGTAGTCGAGCAGCAGCGCATCAT
>NZ_RZQI01000434.1:0-4918 GCF_003998335.1 Mesorhizobium sp. M7A.F.Ca.CA.002.05.1.1
TCATGTCGCTGCGCGACGGCTCCAAGAAAATGTCCAAATCGGACCCGTCGGATTTGTCGCGCATCAACCTGACCGACGATGCCGACGACATCTCGAAGAAGATCCGCAAGGCCAAGACCGACCCGGAAGCGTTGCCGAGCGAGCTGGACGGCCTGGCCGGCCGGCCCGAGGCGGAGAACCTGGTCGGCATCTATGCGGGTCTCGCCGAGATATCGAAGGCGGATGTACTCAAGGAATTCGCCGGCCAGCAGTTTTCCGTGTTCAAGCCGGCCTTGGCCGATCTTGCAGTGGAAAAACTGGCGCCGATCGCCAGCGAGATGCGCCGCATTTCGGATGACCGCGCCTATGTCGACGCGGTGCTCAAGGATGGCGGCGAGCGCGCCGGCGTGCTGGCCGAAGCGACGATGAAGACGGTGCGCGACATTATCGGCCTGCTGCAGGGCTGATCGCGACATCGGGTGCACTGGCACAAGGCCGGCGGCTTGCCGCCGGTCCCCCGCAGTGGCAGATTGCGCCGCAAGACACCGAGTAGATAGACATGGTCTCCAAACGCCTCAGCCGCGAAGCCGGCCATCGCAGGAAATTCCTGACGATCATCGACGACACGCCGGAATGCGAGCGCGCCGTCGCCTACGCCTCGAAACGGGCGCAGAGCACCAGCGGCACGCTGGTGCTGCTCTATGTCATCGTGCCGGACGATTTCCAGCATTGGCTGGGTGTCGAGAAGATCATGCGCGAGGAAGCCAACGCCACGGCGCGCGCCGCGCTCGACAGCTATGCCAACAAGGTGCGCCAGAAGCTCGGCATCGAGCCCGAGATGGTGGTGCGCGAAGGCAAGCCGACGGAAGAGATCCACAAATTGATCGAGGAAGACCAGGACATCGCCATCCTGGTGCTGGCCGCCGGTGCGGGCAAGGAAGGCCCGGGGCCACTGGTCGGCGCCGTGGCCGGCAAGGGTGCCGCCTTCCCGATCCCGGTGACTGTCGTGCCGCAGAACCTGTCGGACGAGGAAATCGACAGCCTGGCCTGAGATTCTGCTCTTCAGGTGATGCCGGTCCGATGATGGGCGCGGAAAAACATTCCGCCAGCCAGCTGTTCCGACGATGCGTTTCGCTTGAATGTCCAGCCAATTGAGCCTATTTAGAATTGTTCCAAACTAGATGCCCAAACGGGCACGGAGACGGCCATGTTCATCCAGACCGAATCGACGCCAAACCCGGCGACGCTGAAATTCCTGCCCGGCAAGGAAGTGCTTCTGGAAGGCACCGCCGATTTCCGCGATGCCGACAGCGCCGCCGTTGCCTCGCCGCTGGCCGGCCGGCTGTTCGAAATTCCTGGCGTCACCGGCGTTTTCTTCGGCTATGACTTCATCACCGTGACCAAGGATGGCCCCGACTGGCAGCATTTGAAGCCGGCGATCCTCGGCGCCATCATGGAGCATTTCATGTCCGGCGCGCCCGTCATGGCCAAGGCCGGCCCGGCCGCCGAGACCAGCCAGACCGGTGAGTTCTACGACAAAGCCGACGAGGAGCTGGTCATCACCATCAAGGAACTGCTCGATACACGGGTGCGTCCGGCGGTCGCCCAGGATGGCGGCGACATCACCTTCCGCGGCTTCGAGAATGGCACGGTGTTCCTGCACATGAAGGGCGCATGCGCCGGCTGCCCGTCATCGACGGCGACGCTGAAGCACGGCATCCAGAACCTTCTGCGCCATTTCGTGCCGGAAGTGCAGCAGGTCGAACAGGTCTCCTGACGCCCCTTTGATGATTCTACCCCACTGACCATCTGGTCCGATTTCTTCGCTTCCGGCGCATCGATCAGAAGGAACTCCAAAGTGATCTACGAACTTCGGGTTTACCGGGCTTTGCCGGGACGCTTGCCGGCGCTTCTTGATCGCTTCGACAAGATCACCCTCAAATTATGGGAAAAGCACGGTATCCGCCAAGCGGGTTTCTTTACCACGCTGATCGGTGCTTCGAACAACGACCTGACCTACATGCTGGCATGGGAATCGCTGGCCGAACGCGAAGAGCGCTGGACGGCGTTCGTGAAGGACCCGGCCTGGACACAGGCGCGGGAAGATTCCGAGCGTGACGGCCAGATCACCGAGACAATCACCAACCAAATCTTGGCTCCCACCTCGTTCTCGGCGGTGTCCTGACCACCGAGCAGGCGTCGCATCGCGCAAACAACAAAAAACCGGGCCGAATTGCCCGGTTTTCTGCTTGGGACGTCCGTTGTTGCCTAGACGGTCCGCGTACGAAAACTGCCTCTAGAGAACGATGACCTTGGCGCCGACCGAGGCGCGGTCATAGAGGTCGATAATGTCCTGATTCATCAGGCGGATGCAGCCAGACGACATCGCCTTGCCGATCGAATTCCACTCCGGGCTGCCATGCAGGCGATAGCCTGAATCACCGCCCTTGTTGAACAGGTACATGGCGCGCGCGCCGAGCGGGTTCTTCAGGCCCGGCTGCATGCCGCCGGCAAACTTTTCCAATTCCGGCTGGCGCTGGATCATCTGCCTCGGCGGCGTCCAGGTCGGCCATTCGCGCTTGAGCGCAATGTGGGCGGTGCCATGCCACTCGAAGCCCTCGCGGCCGACGCCGATGCCGTAGCGAATGGCCCTTCCGTCGCCCTCGATGAAGTAGAGGAACTTGTTCTGCGTATCGACGATGATCGTGCCCGGCTTTTCCGGGCTGTCGTAGTTCACTTCCTGCCGATGGTACTTCATCGGCACTTTCTCGATCGGGATGCGCGGCAGCTGATAACCTGCGTCGGTGACCGCGCCGTAGTTGTTGGAGAATATCTGCGAGCCGATGGTGCTGCAACCGGCGATAGCAGTGGAGAGCGCCAGTGCGGCGATGATTGCAAACGACTTCATGCGCATCAGGTGATCCGGTGCCCCGCCCAACTTCGGCGGCACGAGTCGGCCGCTCTCTCATCATCATTCATGCTGGCATTTGCTTTGCTTGCCAAGCGCGCGATGCCTATATGCCTGCCTTGACGTACCGGTAAGCGTATCACTATGGCATTTTGGCAACAGGACTCACAGGATTGTGAAGCAAATTCAAGGGGCCTGCTCCATGGGCTCCTGGAAATCGAGGAGAACCGTCATGAATGTCGGTGACGCCGCCCACCGCTCCGGCCTGCCGGCCAAGACCATCCGCTACTATGAAGAGATCGGCCTGATCGCCCCGGCGCGCGCCGCCAACGGCTACCGCGATTATTCCGGAGACGACATCCACCGGCTGGCCTTCCTGCGCCGCGCGCGCAATCTCGGCTTTTCCATCGACGATTGCCGCCAGTTGATGGCGCTTTACCAGGATCGCAGCCGCGCCAGCCAGAACGTGCGCGAAATTGCCGCCGCCCATGTCACGGCGATCGAGGAGAAAGTGCGCGAGCTGCAGTCGATGCGCTCGACGCTGCAGAAACTGATCCATGCCTGCCACGGCGACGAAAGGCCGGATTGTCCGATCCTTGATGACATGGCGGGGGCGGCGTTGCCCAGCGACAAGGTCGCCTCTGCGCCTGCATAATGACTCTACGTCGACGAGGCCCGACGCCTGGTCGACTCCTGCCGGGAGGACATCCGCAATGGTCTCGATGACCGTCGAACTGCGCAATGTGGAGGACACGCAAGCCGCCATGGGCTGGGCCGGCGGCCACACGATCATCGTCGACCGGCCCGAAGGCAAGGCCGGCGGCATGGGCCTGTGCTTCAATGGCGGCCAACTGCTCGCCCTGGCGATCGGCGGCTGCTTCTGCAACGACCTTCGCTACGTCGCCGAGGAAATGGGTGTAACGCTCAACAAGATCGCGGTGACCGTCACGCTGAACCTCGAAGGCAAGCCTTTGCTCGCGACCTCGTCAATCATGAAGGTTTCATGCACGACACTGGACGGCTCCGACCCGGCGGAGATCATCACAAGGGCCGCGGCGATTTCCACGGTCAGCAACTCCCTGCGCCAGGGCGTGCCGGTGAGCATTGAAACGGACGCAACGGCGACCGGCTTGTCGGAGGAATGATCCCTGGGAACAGGCGCATTTGGCCGCGTGGATTGTCAGAGACCGCTAAAAAGATCCGCCGCCGGCACGGCAGGGGGATTGACCCAATTTTCTTCGGCATCTGGGCGCGTCAATCTGCCGCTCTATGTCTTCCCTTGTCGCAATGATCAACGATGGAGGTTGGCATGGATCGGCGATTGTTTCTGACTGGAATGCTTGGGCTTGCAGGGGCTGCGACCGTCGTCGCAATCGCGCGTCCTGCCACCGCCCTGGCCGGCATCCCTGATACGGGGCCCGGCATTCTCGATGAGCTCGACAAACCATCCGACGACATTCTCGGCCCGGATGGTCCCGATGTTCAGGACGGCGTCGAGTTCGTGCGGCACCGCAGATGGCACCGCCGCCGTCGCCGACGCGGGTGGAGGCGGGTTTGCCGTCGCTATTGGCGCAATGGTTCTTGGCGCCGCAGATGTTTCCGCAGATCCTTCTGGATCCACTTCTGACGGGATCACCAAACGCGAAGGCTCCGGCATCCGCCGGAGCCTTCGCTATCGCTGCGGGCTTGAATCCAATCGGCAAAAAAGGCCCGCCGCCCCTCGGCAGCGGGCAGGTCCTGGAGTGCCGGGGGATCAACCCGGCATGGGATCAACGAGCGGATCACCGGTTGGTTGCAGGGATCGGCCCGGTAGCCTTCCTTTGGGTGGACCGCCACCGGGCCTGACCGGAGCGGGGTGTATTGGGGGAGCCCCGGCTGCTTCCAAAATATCACCTTTCACTTAAATTAGCTTTAGCTAATTTACAGAAAGCCATGCGCCACCCGCAGATGGGTTGCGCCTTCACGGAAATGTCGAAGTGACGTCTCCCTGCTTATGCAATTCGACATTCGCGGAACTGAAGCGGTTGCATC
>NZ_RZQI01000435.1:0-4915 GCF_003998335.1 Mesorhizobium sp. M7A.F.Ca.CA.002.05.1.1
GGCCTCATCGAGGTCCCACAAGGTTACCGTCGCGCCGGAGGCGACGAAACGTCTGGCCATCGCAAAGCCGAGGCCCTGGGCGCCGCCGGTGACCACAGCGTGCTGGCCGTCAAGATCGATCCTGTTCATGTCGAGCGGTTCTTTCCGTTTGAGCTACTTCCGGGATAAAGGCCGGCCTGCGCAGGCGGGCGATATCGCTACATGGTTGCGCCAAGGCTCCATGGCACGAACTCGTTGTCGCCATAGCCGAGCGCTTCCGACCTGGTGCGCCCGCCGGATGCGACGCGCAGGATCTCGGCGAAGATTTCCTCGCCCTTCTCGGCCAGCGAGACGCCGTCCAGTATGTCTCCGCAATTGATGTCCATGTCCTCGCGCATCTGCTCGAAGATAAAGGTGTTGGAGGCAAGCTTGATCGAGGGCGTCGGCTTGCAGCCGAAGGCCGAACCGCGGCCGGTGGTGAAGCACAATATGTTGGCGCCGCCGGCGACCTGCCCGGTGGCCGAGACCGGATCGTAGCCAGGCGTATCCATGAAGACGAGGCCGCGCTCGTTGATCGGCTCGGCATATTCCAGCACTGCGCGCAGATTGGTGGTGCCGCCCTTGGCGGAGGCGCCGAGCGATTTCTCCAGGATGGTCGTCAGCCCACCCAGCTTGTTGCCGGGCGAAGGGTTGTTGTTCATCTCCATGTCGTGCCTGGCGGTATAATCCTCCCACCAGCGGATGCGCTCGATCAGCTTTTCACCCACCGCGCGGCTCTCGGCGCGCAAGGCGAGAAGATGTTCGGCGCCATAGATTTCGGGCGTCTCCGAGAGCACGGCCGTGCCGCCTTGCCCGACAAGCAGGTCCACCGCAGCACCCAGTGCCGGATTGGCGCTGATGCCGGAGTAACCGTCCGATCCGCCGCATTGCAGTGCTAGCACCAGTTCGGAGGCTGGTTGCGGCGTCCTTTCGGCGGCGTTCACCGTAGGCAGCATGTCGACGATCGCCTTAACGCCGGCCTCGACTGTCTTTCGCGTGCCGCCGGTTTCCTGGATCGTCATCGTGCGGAAAATCGTGCTCTCCTCGATGTTGTACGACTGCATCCAGCGCGGAATCTGGAACGCTTCGCAGCCGAGCCCGACCATCAGCACGCCGCCGACATTGGGGTTCGTGGCAAAGCCCCATTGCGTGCGCTTCAGCAGGTCGTAAGCGGGACCCTTGGTGTCGATGCCGCAGCCAGTGCCGTGGACGAGTGCGATGATGCCGTCGATATTGGGATAGTCGCGCAGGATGCCAGACCGGTTGACCTCGTCGGTGATGAACCGGGCGACGCTGGCAGAGCAATTCACTGACGTCAGGACGGCGATGAAGTTGCGCGTGCCGACCTTGCCGCTCGGCCGACGGTAACCCATGAAGGTGGCCCGCTCGGCCTCGGCAACGATCTCGGTTTGCCTGGTATTGGTGCCGAAGACGTAGTCGCGTTCGAAATTGCGCAGATACACATTGTGCTCGTGAACCCAGTCGCCGGCGACGATGGGTTCCCGCGCAAAGCCAATGGTCTGGCCGTATTTCACGATCGGGTCGTCCGAGCCGATGTCGCGCAGGGCCATCTTATGCCCGCGCGGTATGCGCGCCTTCGCTGCCACGTCCCCGGCTTTGTCGCCGATCTTCAACGGATCGACCGCCAGAAGAATGTTGTCTGTATCCGACAGCTTGATGAACCGTGCCATGACCCAAACTCTGAAAAGGCTCTCCCCGACAAGGAGCGTCGAGAGGCAAAAGTGATTTGGAATACTAATATAATAGAATGTCAGTGGTCAAGGTGCGGTTGCGAAAGGCCTGGACTGCAGGGCGTTGCGGCGGATCGGTCAGGTGAGTGGCGTGCGATGAGAGCGCCTTGCGGCGCAGTTTGAGGGCGGCAAACGGCTGGATGAAACAACGGATCGCCGCCCGGCCGGGACACGGTCAGTCGAGATGGAAGACCTCTTCCATCGCCGCCCACCATTCGCCGTCGGCGCGCGTCGGCAGTGGCGTCTGCATGGGGTCGCACAGCTCCCACCATTTGCGCATCGCCGGCGACTCGCCCATTCGCGCCGCATCCTTGGCGAAGTCGCTGCCGTGATACTCCCAGCAGGCGAACAGAAGGTTCTCCGGTTCGCGCAGGAAGATCGAATAGTTGCGGATGTTGGCGCCGCTGATGACCTCGAGGACGTCGGGCCAGACAGCGGCGTGGACGCGCCTGTAGTCCGCGATCGCCTCTGCTTTCACGCCGATACAAAGTCCCATTCTTTGCATGCCGGTGGCTCGCAGGGCTTCAGTCGAGAAGGTCGGCGGCGACTTCGAGCGTGTTGCGGAACGACGTCTCGAGATGGTGTTCCATCGCTTGCGCCGCACCCTCGGCGTCGTGGCGCTTCAGCGCGTCGAAAATGGCCTCGTGCTGCTCGATCGTCTGTTCGCCATAGCCCGGCTTGGGGATGGCGAGATAGCGGCCGCGATCCATCTGTGCCTTTGAGATGTCGACGGCTCTCCAGATCATCGGCAGGCCGCAGATCTCGGCGATGGTGCGGTGAAAGACATCGTCGAGCTGTATCGCGGTGGCATATCTGCCTCGCGATATGGCGAGCCGGTGCGCCGCCATGTTGTCTTCCAGCAATTCGCTGGCGGCCGGTGTGAACTTGGCGGCCGCGCGTCGGGCGCTCTCCATCTCCAGTGCCCGCCGAATGACATAGGCTTCTTCCAGGTCGGCCCGGCTGATCGGAGCGACATAGGTGCCGGTCTGTGCCAAGATCTTGACCAGGCCCTCGTCGCTGATGCGCTTGACCGCTTCGCGCACCGGGGTGCGCGACACCCCCAGGGCCTCCGCGATGGCGACTTCGTTGATGACCTCTCCCGGCTTCAGCTGCCCGACGACGATCAGGTTGCGGATCTTGTGGTAGATCTGATCGCGGAGCGGAAGAGCCCGATTGAGCGTCGAAGGATCCAGGTCCATTGCAAATCCGTATCTTCGTTCACCAGAAATGGCCAGATAATACTAGAATGTCAATCGGAACGCATCCAATGGAAGCGGTCGGGTGTCGGTGGACACGATGTTCATAACGACCGCCGGAAATCCACCTTGCCAGAACTATTATATTAGTGCAATAGTCATCATCCGCGGTGAGAAATTCAACCGCAACCGAGAGCCTGGACTGAGTCGCGTGTTCAAAAGCCCGGACGTTCAAGCCAGTTCGAAGAGGGGTCGAGCTGTGTTGAAGCAGCTATTATACTAAAATATCGATGGCCGATACCGAGGACGATCGGCCGGCCGCCAGGAGGAACCTAGCCAGATATGACTGTCGCCGCCGATTGCGCCTTGGACATGCGAGGCATCAGCAAGACGTTCCCGGGCGTGAAGGCTCTGTCCAACGTCAATTTCGCCGTGAAATTCGGCACCGTTCATGCGGTCGTGGGTGAGAACGGCGCCGGCAAATCGACGCTCATGAAAGTGCTCAACGGGTCCTACGCACCCACCAGCGGCGCAATCAGGGTCGGCGGCGCCGAAGTGCGCATGCGCCGGCCCGCCGATGCCCAGGCGCTGGGCATCCGCATGGTGCATCAGGAAATCAATCTGGTCCCCGACCTGAGCGTCGCCGAAAACGTCTATCTCGGCCGCATGCCGGGCAAGTGGACCTTTCTGCGCAAGGGCGAGATGATCCGGGCTGCAGCCGCCGTCCTCGATGAGCTCGGAGCGGCCATCAACCCGCGTGAACGGCTCGGCAACCTGTCGATCAGCCAGCAGCAGCTCGTCGAGATCGCCAAGGCCTACGCGGCGCAGCCCAGGATCATCGTCCTGGACGAACCGACATCCAGCCTCAGCGAGCATGAGACGGCGGCGTTGTTCCGGATCTTGCGCAAGATGCGCGATGACGGAATCGCCATCATCTATATCAGCCACCGACTGAAGGAGGTGCTCGAAATTGCCGACGAGGTGACTGTGCTGCGCGACGGATCAATGATCGAGACGCGGCCGATCGAAGGCATAAATGCCGCTCACATGATCAGGCTGATGGTCGGTCGCGAAGTCAGCAATGTCTTCCCGAAAAGCCCGGCCGAGATCGGCAAGTCGGTGCTGCGCGTCGAACGCATCAGCGACGGCGCGCGCTTCCGCGATGTCAGCTTCGATGTACGCGCCGGCGAGATACTGGGCTTGACCGGGCTGGTGGGCGCTGGCCGCACCGAGGTCGCCCGCGCGATCTTCGGCCTGTCGCGGCTTGTCGAAGGCACAGTCAGCGTCAACGGACGCGAGGTCTCGATCAACTCGCCATCCCAGGCGGTCAGGGCAGGCATTGCCTATGTTCCGGAAGATCGCAAGGGCGACGGCGTCGTGCCTGGAATGTCGATCCGGGAAAACATCAGCCTGCCCATACTGCGCCGCCTGAGCCGTTTCGGGCGCATCAGCCGCAGCGCCGATCACGCGCTTGCCGCGGACTCGGTCAAGCAGTTTTCGATTTCACCGCCCGACGGCGAACGGCGCATCAGCCTTCTGTCGGGCGGTAACCAGCAGAAGACGGTCATCGCCAAATGGCTTGCCGCCAAGCCCCTGGTCTTGATCCTCGACGAGCCGACGCGGGGCGTCGACGTCGGCGCCAAGGCCGAGATCCACCACATCATTGGCCAGCTCGTCGCAGGCGGCATGGCGGTGGTGATGATCTCCTCGGAACTGCCCGAAATCCTTGGCGTCTGCGACCGCGTGGTGGTGATGCGCGATGGACACGCCTCCGAGCCTCTCCTGCGCAGCGAATTGAGCGAGGAACGCATCATGGCGCTGGCCACGGGGGAGGAGATGGCGTGACCGAAGCGGCCATGGAGATCGGCGGTGTGAACCGCAACGACCGCTTCACGCGTGGCAGCAGGCTTATCGGTGTCCTGTCGAAGGCGGGGCTGGCCTTCGCCATCC
>NZ_RZQI01000436.1:0-4906 GCF_003998335.1 Mesorhizobium sp. M7A.F.Ca.CA.002.05.1.1
CGAGATAGGCGGTCAGCGCCAGCTTGAGCGCGATCGGACTGGTGTGGATGTCGACGGCGATCGCCGGCAGCGATGTCGCAATGACGGTCGAATCCATGTTTTCCATGAAAAGGGCGACCGCCAGGATGAGCGGGATGGTGCGGTTCACAAAACGCGTCCGACTTGATTCTTTTACGGTTGACCGGGAGGCAAGCCAACATGCAGGGCGGTTATCATGGGCCGGCTCTGATGTCGCATTAATTTGCTGTCACTTTTGTGCGACTGCGGGGAGACAGGCAGTTCGCTTGGCCTGCCGCCGTGCCTAAATCAGAACTGCCGGGACGGCCAAGGTCTTCTCGTTCCGTCTCCAGGCGCTGGCCAAGCAGCAAAGAATAGCTTGCGAATGGCGATGTGTCACATTATTGTAGTGTATATAACTACTATATGGACTTTGTCATGGAAGAAGCCGTTTCGGCAGCCGATGCCAACCGCAAGTTCTCTCTCATCCTGCGCGGTGTTCGCGAAGGACAGAGCTACGTCGTGACCAGTCACGGACGCCCGGTCGCGCGAATAGTGCCCGCCGATCGACAGCAGGGTGTGGCTTCCCGCTCGCGCGTAGCGTTGTTGTCGCGCCTCGAGCGCCAGCCTGTTTTGGATGTCGGGCGCTGGACCCGTGGCGAGCTCTACGAGGACGAGCGATGAAGGTTGCGCTCGACACCAATGTCCTTGCCTGCGCGGAAGGGGTCAACGGTGCCGAGAAGCGCGATATTGTTCTTGAACTGCTGCGCAACCTACCGCAAGAGGCTGCTGTTATTCCTGTTCAGGTCCTTGGTGAGCTGTACAACGTTCTCGTCCGCAAGGCCGGAAGACCGCCTGTAGAAGCCCGGGATGCCCTTCTGGGCTGGCGCGACGCGTTTCCAGTTGCCGCGACAGTGCAAGACGTAATGATGATGGCGGCTGATCTGGCTACGGACCACCACTTCAGCATTTGGGACGCGGTCATTCTGTCCACCGCTTCCCAAACCGGTTGTCGGATGCTCCTTTCGGAAGACCTGCAAGATGGCTTCACATGGGGTGGGGTAACTGTCGTCAGCCCTTTCGCATCGCCGCGTCACGTTCTGCTCAATGCTCTCTTGGGGGAGTCTTCTGGATAGAACGCGAAACACCGAGACGATCGGCTTTTCATTGGCGCTTGGACGTGGTACCAGCCAGCGCCAATCCTGAAAGGGAAGAAACGAGTCGGCGCTGTCCATTCCGGTCCAGCGCTTTTTTGTATTCCCCCACCGCGTTTTATATTCAAGGGACTGGCCATGGCAAAAATCATCGAAACGTCCACTGGCGCATTGGCGCTGACCTTTGACGACGTGCTGCTGCAGCCCGGCCATTCCGAGGTCATGCCCGGCGAGACCGATGTCCGCACCCGCATCGCCGGCGACATCGACCTCAACGTGCCGATCCTCTCGGCGGCGATGGACACCGTCACCGAGGCCAGGCTCGCCATCGCCATGGCCCAAGCCGGCGGCATTGGCGTCATCCACCGCAATTTCTCGCCGGCCGAACAGGCCGAGCAGGTGCGGCAGGTCAAGAAATTCGAATCCGGCATGGTGGTCAATCCTGTCACCATCGGCCCCGACGCGACGCTCGCCGACGCGCTGGGCCTGATGCGCAGCTATTCGATCTCGGGCATTCCGGTGGTCGAGAATGGTGGCACTGGCGGCCACAAGGTCGGGCGGCTGATCGGCATCCTGACCAATCGCGACGTGCGCTTTGCCTCCGATCCGGCGCAGAAGGTCCATGAGCTGATGACCCGTGACAACCTGATCACGGTCAAGGAGAACGTCGACCAGGACGAGGCCAAGCGGCTTCTGCATCAGCACCGCATCGAAAAGCTGGTTGTCGTCGACAGGCAGGGCAACTGCGTCGGATTGATCACCGTCAAGGACATCGAGAAGTCGCAGCTCAACCCGCACGCCAGCAAGGACGCACAGGGCCGCTTGCGCGCCGCCGCGGCCACCAGCGTCGGCGATGACGGCTATGAACGCGCCGAACGTCTCATCGATGCCGGCGTCGACCTTCTGGTGATCGACACCGCGCATGGCCACTCGCAACGCGTGCTCGACGCGGTGACGCGCGCCAAGAAACTCTCCAACTCGGTTCGCATCCTGGCCGGCAACGTCGCCACCGCCGCGGGCACGCAGGCGCTGATCGACGCCGGTGCCGACGCCGTCAAGGTCGGCATCGGTCCGGGCTCCATCTGCACCACCCGCATCGTCGCCGGCGTCGGCGTGCCGCAGCTCTCGGCGATCATGTCGGCGGTCGAGACGGCGCACAAATCCGGCGTCTCGGTGATCGCCGATGGCGGCATCAAATATTCCGGCGATCTGGCCAAGGCGCTCGCCGCCGGCGCAAGTGCGGCCATGATCGGCTCGCTGCTGGCCGGGACCGACGAAAGCCCGGGCGAGGTCTATCTGCACCAGGGCCGCTCCTTCAAGGCGTATCGCGGCATGGGCTCGGTCGGCGCCATGGCCCGCGGCTCCGCCGATCGCTACTTCCAGGCCGAGGTGCGCGACACGCTGAAATTGGTCCCTGAAGGCATCGAGGGGCAGGTTCCCTACAAGGGACCTGTGTCTGGCGTGCTGCACCAGCTTGCGGGCGGCTTGAAAGCCGCTATGGGTTATGTTGGTGGCCGCGACCTTGCCGATTTCCGCGAGCGCGCCACCTTTGTGCGCATATCCAATGCCGGACTTCGTGAAAGCCACGCCCATGACGTCACGATTACCCGCGAAAGCCCGAACTATCCCGGTGGAGCCTGACCAGTACGGGCTCGGGCGGAACCTGACGGCAACGATCCTGCGGCTGTCTCGCCACGCAGGCGCGCTCTGTTTCCTGTCGGCGGTGGTTTTCATCGCCATGACGGCTTTGGAATTCTTCTATTTCCGCCAGTTGAGCGGCGGCTTGCCGTCGCTCGACATGCGCATTTTAGGGTTTACGCCGGACGAAGGCATGGCCTGGCTGACAGCGCTCGGCCGGCGCGGCGGCGAGATCATTCTCGTCTGGCACTATCTGACCTTCGACCTGTTGTTCCCGGCGCTGCTGTCGGTCACGCTGGTCAGCCTCATCCTGGCCACCGGCCGGCGATTGAAGGCTTTCCGCGTGCTGCCGGCGCAGCTGCAGTCGATTTTCGCGTTGGTCCTGGTGCTTCCCTACACGCTTGCACATTACGTTCAGAACTTTGCGGTGGCGCGGCTTCTGTCCGATTTCCTGTCGGCCAACCCGGACTCGCTGTCTTTCGCCTCGGCGCTCACCGTCACCAAATTCGCGCTTTTCGCCATACCGGTGATCGTCATCGCGGCCTTCTGGCTGGCGGGCCAGAAACGCCAGGCCTGATGCCGCACGCGAAGCCCAACCGGGCAGGGGGCACTTGATGAACCAGACCACGATCTTCTGGCCCGTTCTCGCGCATGTGCTGCTGATCTACATCGTCTACTGCGTCCTGGGTCGTCGCAGATACGGCGCAATAAGGTCAGGCGAGGCGAAGGCCGGTCAGTTCAAGGTGCGTTCGGCCGAACCGGCCTCCAGCGTCACCGTTGCCGCCAATCTCACCAACCAGTTCGAACTGCCGGTGCTGTTTTACGTGCTGTGCCTGACGCTGCACCTGACCAACGGCGTCAACTATCTGACCTTGTCGCTGATGTGGATTTTCGTCGCGTCCCGCTATTTCCATGCCTGGATTCACCTGACCAGCAACAATCTGCTGCTGCGCAGCCGGTCATTCTTCGTCAGTGCGGTGATTCTCCTGCTGGGATGGATCTGGTTCGCGCTGCACCTGCTCGGCGCGGTCTGAGCAGAGCGCTTCTGCCTTCTCCCACAGGGGAGAAGGGAAGTCCGTTCGCCTAAAGGTCGAACACCGCGATCTTGCGCTTGTCGAACTTGATGCCGATCTCGCCGCGTACCAGCTTGAGCGCGGCCTCGCCGAACACCGCGCGCCGCCAGCCTTGCAGCGCCGGTACGTCGGCTTCCTCGCCCTCGGCGGCGATACGGTCGATGTCGTCGCTGGAGGCCAGCACCTTGGAAGCGACGCCCTCCTTTTCGGCAACGATCCGCAGCAGCACCTTCAACAGTTCCGCCGCGGCGCTCGAGCCCTCGGGCGGCTGGAAACTCTTTGGCAGTTTCGGCATCTCTTCCTTGGGCAAGGCAAGCGCGGTGTTGACCGCGCCAAGCAGCGCCGTTGCCGTCGACGAGCGCTCCCAGCCCTTCGGCGTCGTGCGCAGCTTGCCGAGGGCTGCCGCGTCGCGCGGCGCCTGCTGCGCCACCTCGTAGATCGCGTCGTCTTTCAGAACGCGGCCGCGCGGCACGTCACGTTCGCGCGCCTCGCGCTCGCGCCACGCCGCCACGCCCTGCACGATCGCCAGTTCCTGCGGTTTGCGCAGCCGCATCTTCAACCGCTTCCAGGCGTCCTCGGGGTGCGGATCATAGGTTTCGCGCGAGGTCAGGACCTCCATTTCCTCGTTGAGCCAATGGGCGCGGTTTTCCCGCTCCAGTTCGGCGCTGAGGTGTTGGTAGACCTCGATGAGATGCGTGACGTCGGCCAGCGCATAGTCGAGCTGCTTGTCGGAAAGCGGCCGGTGGCGCCAGTCGGTGAAACGCGATGACTTGTCGAGCCGCGCACCGGTGATGCGCTGCACGAGCTGATCGTAGGAAACACTGTCGCCGAAGCCGCAGACCATCGCCGCCACTTGCGTGTCGAACACCGGATGCGGAACCAGATCGCCGAGGTGGACGATGATTTCGATATCCTGCCGCGCGGCGTGGAAGACTTTGACCACCGCCTCGTTGGCCATCAGCCTGAAGAACGGCTTCAGGTCGATATCGGGAGCCAGCGGATCGATCAACGCCGTCACGCCGGGTGCGGCCATCTGTATGAGGC
>NZ_RZQI01000437.1:0-4897 GCF_003998335.1 Mesorhizobium sp. M7A.F.Ca.CA.002.05.1.1
GGTCGCAGCAGGACGAGCCGGCGCGCTCGCTCTGCCCACGCGTCGCGCGGTGCTGGCGACCGGCGGCGTCGGCGGGCTGTTTTGCGACACGACAAACCCCGCTGGCTCATGGGGTCACGGGCTGGCGCTCGCCGCATGGGCGGGGGCGGAACTCGCCGACTTGGAATTCATACAGTTCCATCCAACTGCGCTCGACGGTCCGCGCCGGCCGATGCCGCTGGTGAGCGAAGCCGTGCGTGGCGAAGGCGCGGTGCTCATCGATGAGCGAGGAGAGCGCTTCCTCGCCGACACACCTGGCGGTGAACTTGCGCCTCGCGACGTCGTAGCGCGCGCCATTTGGCACCAGCTTGCCGTTGGACGCCGCGTATTCCTGGACGCACGGCAAAGTCTCGGCCCGAGATTTGGCAAGCGTTTTCCAGGCATCGCCGAATTGTGCCGGAGCGCAGGAATCGACCCCGCGACCGACCTGATCCCGGTGCGCCCGGCGGCACATTATCACATGGGCGGCGTCGCCGTAGACAGCGCCGGCCGCAGCTCCATCGAGGGATTGTGGGCCTGCGGTGAGGTGGCCTGTACCGGCCTGCACGGCGCCAACCGCCTGGCCAGCAACTCGCTCACCGAAGCGGCGGTCACCGCGAGCTGGGTTGCCGAAAGCGTTGCCGGCACGTCGTATACCCGGCGACCGCGCAGATGCTCCACATTCGTCCCTCCACGACCAGACGCTTCCGTGGTCCGCCCGATTGTCTCCGCCGCCCTGGGTATCATCCGCGACGGCGAGGCAATGCGCGAAGCGGTGGCGACCCTGCTGCCGATCGCAGCCAATAGTGTCGCTGCCTCTGGTCCGGCTTTGGTCTCACTGATGATCGCCGCGGCGGCCCTGAGGCGGGAAGAGAGTCGAGGCGCGCACTGTCGGTCCGATTTCCCGCTCCACGATGCCAACGTGCGCCCATCACGGCTGACACTGCACAGCGCAATGCGGGCCGCGGCCGCACTCGATTGCCGGGCTACCATACGGAGCACTTGATATGACTTCATTCTCCCCCCTCCCCGCGACCCTGATCGAACCGATTGTGCGCATTGCGCTCCTCGAAGACCTGGGCAGATCCGGCGACCTGACCACCGATGCGGTTATCCCGTATGATTGCACTGCCACGTTGGTGCTCAAAGCGAGGCAGGCGGGCGTCGTTGCCGGGCTCGATCTGGTCTCGTATGCCTTCCTTCTCGTGGAACCGGCGATCAACATCCAGATCTGGCGCCCTGATGGCAGCGAGGTTGGGGCCGGGGAAACCATTGCAAGATTGTCCGGACCCGCACGAGGCCTGCTCACGGCCGAACGCACGGCCCTCAATTTCTTATGCCGGCTGAGCGGCATTGCCACTGCCACAGCGGCCATGGTTGAGGCCGTGCGCGGTCACAAGGCGAGGATTGTATCGACGCGAAAGACGACGCCCGGGCTGCGGGCATTGGAGAAATACGCCGTGCGCGTCGGCGGCGGTGCCAATCACCGGTTCGGCCTCGATGACGGCGTGCTCATAAAGGACAACCACATCGCGATCGCCGGCGATATCCGCACAGCAATAGAGCGGGCGCGCGCCGCAGCAGGGCATATGGTGAAGGTCGAGGTCGAGGTCGACACGCTGAAGCAGCTCGATGCAGCGCTCGCGATTGGTGTTGACGCGGTGCTGCTCGACAATATGTCGGTCGAGGATCTTGCCCGCGCGGTTTCTATAGTGGATGGCCGTACGATCACCGAGGCGTCCGGTCGGGTGATGCCGAAAACGGCGGCGGCGATTGCGGCGACCGGTGTCGATCTCATCTCCATGGGTTGGCTGACGCACAGCGCCCCGATCCTCGACATCGGCCTGGACATGCCGGACCACCAGAACATCTGCAAGCACTTGAACTGAGGATTACGGCGTGAGGAGCAACATCAGCTCGGCAGGCGTAGGAGGTGCTGGAAAGACGTGCCGCAGCTCGCCTTTAGCGAGTGCGCCCCAAAGCCAAGAAGGCGTACCGGACTAGCAAACAAAGGTTTGACGATGACGATTGGAATGAACTCGGAGTTCGACGTGAACCAGACCATGCAATTGGTCGATGGAACGCCTCCGCGATGGAACCGCAAAGAGGCCGAGGCCATCTACGGCATGCCATTCAACGATCTGCTGTTCCTAGCTCAGACGATCCACCGCCAGAACTTCGATCGAAACCGAGTGCAGCTGTCGCGGCTCCTTAGCATCAAGACCGGCGGGTGCCCTGAAGATTGCGGCTATTGCAGCCAGTCTGCGCATTACGAAACCGGTGTGAAGGCGTCGAAGCTGGTGGACGTCAAGCATGTCATCGACGAAGCGGCCAAGGCGCGTGATGGCGGCGCAACGCGCTATTGCATGGGCGCGGCGTGGCGAATTCCCAAGGAGCGCGACATGGACGTTGTGGTCGCCATGATTGAGGGCGTCAAGGCCCTCGGCATGGAGACCTGCATGACGCTCGGCATGCTCGATCTTGAGCAAGCTGCTCGCCTGAAGCAGGCCGGTCTCGACTACTATAACCACAACATCGATACCTCTGAGCGCTACTATGGCGAGGTTATTTCAACCAGGACTTTTGCCGACCGGCTGGAAACGCTTGGGCACGTGCGCGCGGTTGGGATGAAAGTCTGCTGCGGCGGCATTGTCGGGATGGGAGAAGAAAAGACCGATCGCATCGACATGCTGGTCACGCTCGCGAACCTGCCCGAGCCGCCGGAAAGCGTGCCGATCAACATGCTTATTCCCATCGAAGGCACGCCGCTTGCCGCGGCCGACGCCATCGATCCGATCGATTTCGTCCGCATCGTTGCGCTCGCGCGGGTGATGATGCCGAAATCCTATGTAAGGCTGTCCGCCGGCAGGACGGCGATGAGCGACGAAACGCAGGCGCTGTGCTTCTTTGCCGGCGCCAATTCGATCTTTGTCGGCGACACGCTGCTGACGGCGGGAAATCCCGGCGAGGACAAGGATACCCTTCTGTTCCGGCGCCTCGGCATTGAGCCTATGGAACTCGCCACGCAATGAAGGAGGCAATTCTTGCCCGCTATGACGCAACCTTGCGGGGACTGGGGCGCAAGGACCGGTTACGGACGCTCGCACCGCGCGCCGGGCTCGACTTCTCGTCGAACGACTATATCGGACTTGCCGCCTCCAAAAGACTCGGCGATGCGGTTTCGACGGCGATTGCGCGGGGCACGCCAGTGGGCGCAACCGGATCGCGGCTGTTGCGCGGCAATGCACCGGAACATGAGCAACTGGAGGCGGACGCAGCGGCATTTTTCGGAGCCGAGCGTGCACTGTTCTTCGGCAGCGGCTATATCGCCAACTTCGCTCTGCTGACGGCCCTGCCGCAGAAAGGCGACCTGCTGGTCCTCGACGAGCTCGCTCATGCCAGCATGCATGAGGGTGCCCAAGCCGGGCGCGCTGAGTTCAAGCTGGCCGCGCACAACGACGTCGACGCTGTCGAGGACGCAATCACCCGCTGGCGCGCCGAAGGCGGCATGGGGCGGGTGTGGATCGCCTTCGAAAGCCTTTACAGCATGGATGGCGACCGTGCGCCGATGGAGAGCCTGGTCGCGCTGGCTGATCGGTACCAGGCATTCATCGTCGTCGATGAAGCGCATGCCACCGGCGTCTGGGGGCCGTACGGCCGGGGACTGGCCGCCGCGTATGAAGGCCGCGACAACATCGTCACGCTCCACACATGCGGCAAGGCGCTTGGCGCATCCGGCGCGCTCGTTACCGGACCGCGAACACTCTGCGACTATCTTATCAACCGGTGCCGGCCATTCATCTATGCGACCGCACCATCGCCGCTGATGGCAGTCGTGGCACGTGAGGCGCTGACTATTCTGTCTGACGAGCCTATGCGTCGTGCTCAGTTGCACGAGCGTGTCGCTTTCGCGAGCCGGCAATTGGCCGAACGCTGCGGCGTGATGCCCAGCGGCTCGCAGATCCAGCCGCTTGTGATCGGCGATAACAGCCGCACCATGGCGGTGGCGGCAGGACTGCAGGCACGCGGCTTCGACATACGCGGCATTCGCCCGCCGACAGTGCCTGAGGGTACGTCGCGCCTGCGCATTTCGCTGACTCTCAACGTCGACGAAGCCGACATTTCCGCCATGGTCGAGGCTCTCGTCGGAGTGTTGGCCACAGCATGACCAAACGCATCGTCGTCACCGGAACAGACACTGGAATTGGCAAGACAGTGTTTTCGGCCGGACTTGCCGGGCTGCTCGACGGCTTCTACTGGAAGCCGGTGCAATCGGGCCTCAACGAGGAGACCGACAGCGAGGTCGTCGCCCGGCTTTCCGGCTTGCCCGACGGACGCGTGCTGCCCGAAGTCTATCGACTGACGATGCCGCTGTCGCCGCATCGATCAGCCGAAATCGACGGCGTCGCGATCGAGGCCGACGATCTTTCATTTCCGGTCCTGCCGACACCGCTCGTCATCGAAGGCGCCGGCGGGCTGATGGTGCCGCTCAATCGACAGACAAGGTTCATTGACATATTCGAACAATGGCGGCTGCCGGTCATACTGTGCGCCCGCACCGCGCTTGGCACCATCAATCATACGCTGTTGTCGATCGAGGCCCTGAAAGCCCGCTCCATCCCGCTCATCGGCATTGCCTTCATTGGCGAAGAGGTGGCCGATACACAAAGGACAATCGTGGAATTCGGCGGCGTGCCGCAGCTGGGCAGGCTGCCGCACCTCGGTCCGCTGACGGGTGAAACGTTGAGAGATGCAATGATTTCCGGCTTCGACCTGGCCATGATTGCCGGAGGCGACTGATGGCGGAGTCTCGAGTCTGGCATCCGTTCACGCAGCACGCGCTAGAGCCCTCGGTCCCTGAAATCGTGCTGACTGAAGG
>NZ_RZQI01000438.1:0-4882 GCF_003998335.1 Mesorhizobium sp. M7A.F.Ca.CA.002.05.1.1
CGTCGGCAAGGACTGGCTGATTGGCGCCAGGGGCGCCGGCAGCCATATCCGGCATGCGCATGGCAGCCTGGAGAAGGTGCATGACGCGGCACCCGCGCCGATCTCGGAAATGACCGGCTCGGTCTCCTGGCAATATATGCCCGAACCGGAGCGGTCGCGGCTGGCGCGCAACCAGACGAAGATCCTGTCGCAATTCGCCTATCGCTGCGCCGCGCACGAATACCGCCTGCTGGCGAGCGGCCATGCCCACTTCGTGGTCTACAACAAGCTGATGCCGTGGGATCATCTGGCCGGCGTGCTGATCCATGCCGAGGCCGGCGGCCATGCCGCGCGCTTCGACGGCAGCACCTATCTGCCCTCGCATCTCGGCGGCGGCCTGCTTGTCGCGCCAGACCAGGAAAGCTGGCACGAATTGCGTCGCGAGCTTTGGGCGCAATAGGAACGATTCCTGCGTTAGCCGAAGGAGCGGTGCAATTTCACGCAAATCCGGAGGCTCTCGAATGAAACCCCGGTTCGCATTTGTCGCCGCGGCTCTTGCCGCCGCTCTGTCTACCAGTTCCCAGGAAGCAAGATCGCAGGAGCGCAGTTGTCGCAGTTCCGATCCTGTCGATACGATAAGGGAGATGTCGGACGCTATCTATGCCTGCTGGAAACCGCCACCCGGAACCGCGGGCATGTCCCTGACCCTGCGGTTCTCGCTTCGCCGCAACGGCACACTGATCGGCAAGCCTCGCGCCACATATGCCGATCTGGGAACCGATGCCCAGCGCAGCCGTGCCTTCGTGGCATCCATTCTCAGGGCACTCGATGATGCTCTGCCATTGCCCTTTTCGGACAGCATGGGTGAAGCAATCGCGGGGCGTATGCTCGCCCCTCGGTTCACGGCAGCCCTTGAGGGTGCATCCTAATGCAAGTCGGTGATGTGCCCTGAAACGGGCGCGTTCTGCGGCTGGAACATCTTGCCGCGCTCGGCGATGAAGATCATCAGCAGCGCCGCGATCGACACGCTGCAGAAGCCGGCGGCCAGCGGCGTCACCGTGCCATTGAAGGCCTGGCCGATCAGCGTGCCGAGAATGCCGCCGAGAAACGTCTGCATGAAACCGAGGATCGACGACGCCGTGCCGGCCAGTTGCCCGAGCGGCTCCATGGCCAGCGCGTTGAAGTTCGCGCCCAGCGCACCGAACGGAAGCATGGCGCAGGCAAAGAAGGTGATGAACAGCCAGAGCGGCATCTTCATTTCCAGCGAAACGATCAGCCAGGCAAGGCTGATGACCAGGAACAGCAGCAGCGCGCTCTGCGACAGGCGGCGCATGCCGATGCGGCCGACAAGGCGCGAATTCAGAAAGTTGGAGAAGGCGAGCACGCCCGCGACGCCTGCGAAGATGACCGGGAACATCTCGCCGACATGGAAGATGTCGACATAGATCTGCTGCGCCGAAGCGATGAAGCCGAACATGGCGCCGAAGATGAAGGTGCTGGCGAAGGCATAGCAGATCGCAATGCGGTTGGTGAGCACGATGCGAAACCCGCCGACAATGGAGTTGAGTGTCAACGGCCGGCGATGTTCGGGATGCAGCGTTTCAGGAAGGCGCAGCAGCGACCAGGCCGAGACGAGGAGCGCACCGACGGCCATGGTGACGAAGATCCAATGCCAGGTCGCAAACAGCATGATGAACTGGCCGATGCCGGGAGCAATGACCGGTATCGCCATGAACACCATGAAGATCAGCGACATCACCTCGGCCATGCGCCGGCCGTCGAACGTATCGCGCACGATCGATACGGCGATGACGCGGGTGGCGGCCGCACCAATGCCTTGCACGGCCCGGCACAGCAGAAGTGTCTCAAAGCTTGGCGCAATGGCGGCAGCCGCGGCCGCGGCGACATAGATCACCAGCCCGGCGACCAGTGGTGCGCGACGCCCGAAGCGATCCGAGATCGGCCCGAAGAACAACTGTCCGCCGCCGAAGCCCAGAATGTAGGCCGTTATGACGTACTGCCGGTGGTTTTCATTTTCGACGCCGAGCGTGGCGCCGATCTGCTGCAGCGCCGGCAGCATGATGTCGATGGCCAGCGAGTTCAGCGCCATCAGCGCCGCGCACAGGGCGATGAACTCCCAGCGCGGAATGGGCAGTTTGCTTGCCGATTGCGGCGCTGGTTTTGGCTGGTCCACGGCAAGTCCGATCTTTCAAACGAAAATGCGCCGGCGGGCCGGCGCATTGGCTCGTCCTGGTCCTGGGTTCAGGACATGAAAATTGCCGAGGTGGGGCTGCCCCGGGTGCCTGGTGCTCGATGCCCAAAATCAACGTCGATTTTCGGGCATGCACAAAACAGAAATCAGGCGGCGCCTTTGACGCTGACGCCCTTCTCGACGAGGAATGTCTGCAACTCACCGGCCTGGAACATCTCGCGGATGATATCGCAGCCGCCGACGAATTCGCCCTTGACGTAGAGCTGCGGGATCGTCGGCCAGTTGGAGTATTCCTTGATGCCCTGGCGCAGTTCGGCCGAGTCCAGGACGTTCACGCCTTTGTAGTCGGCGCCGATATAGTCGAGGATCTGGACAACCTGGCCGGAAAATCCGCATTGCGGGAAACCGGGCGTGCCCTTCATGAAAAGGACGACGTCGTTGCCCTTCACTTCATTGTCGATGTAGTCGTTGATACCGCTCATGAAATATCCTTTCCCGCCTGTGGGAGTCAGGCTCGAAACATATCCCTTCAAATAAACCCAACGATTGCTCGAAACAAGACGTTAGCCGTGCCGTGGCTGAAATGGCGCAAAGGATGAGCCGTGTTGGGCCAAGCGCTAAGGTCAGTCGGGAACGCTGGTCTGCAAGGCGAGTGCGTGCAGCACGCCGCCCATATTCCCTTTCAGCGCGTCATAGACCATCTGGTGCTGCTGCACGCGGCTTTTCCCCCGAAAGCTCTCGGCCACCACCTCGGCCGCATAATGGTCGCCGTCGCCGGCGAGATCGCGGATCGTCACCTTGGCGTCCGGAATGCCGTCCTTGATCAGTTTTTCGATGTCGTGGGCATCCATTGCCATGGCAAAATCCTGTTTCGAGCGGCCGGTGTCAGGCCATAAGATGAGAGTCGGGCGAGCCTAAAGCCTTTCCGGTCCGGATTGAAGCCGTTCTGTCCCACCAACGGCAAGACGGCCCGACGGCTTCAGAGAAAGACTAGGCCGGTGGGCTTGCTTCATCCTCGGCAACGTCGTCGCGTGTCGAGAAAGCACGGCCAAGGCTAAAGGCCAGCACATAGAGCGGCGCGTTGAGCACAAGGCCGACAATGGGGAGATAGCTCGTCATTTGCCAAGCCGGTGAGAAGAACCCTTGGCCATAACCGTCGCAGATGAGCGACGAGCCGTACTCCCACAACGCGCCTACGACCACCGCGCTGGCAAAAAGCTTGATGCAGGTGACGATATGCCTTGCCCGTGCCGGATCCGGCGCCAGGCGGTCCCACAGAACCAGGCAGATGATCGGGACCGCGTAGATGAGATTCTGCGCGATGAGCATGGGGATGGCGCCATTGGCCGCGGCAAGGAACTCCGCGCGCGTTTCCAGCCGCATGCACACCTCGCTCGAGGTTGTCGACAGCAGGAAAAAGACGAACGGTCCCAGGAACCAGAAGAAGAACAACGACGGCCAGAAGACGACTGCAATCAGCGCCCGACCAGCCAGTTTCCTGTGATTGATCATGAGTTTCCCGAAAAACCGTTCCCACTTTTCGGGATCATGCTCTCGTCAACTGGCCTGGTCCATGAAGCGGGGGAACCAGCCTTCGTGCGCCGCGGAGAGTTCGCTGACCGGGATTGCCCTGGCGTCGCCAAGCTTCAGCGCGCTGCCCCCGGTCGAGCCGATCCACGGCGCGAAGATGCCGAGTTCGCCCTGCTGCTTGCGAATGGCGTCCCATTCGTCACCATGCGGATCGATCGACAGCGTCAGGAGATAACGGCCCTGGTCCTCGCCGAACCAGACCGGGATCGGGTCGGTGCCGACAAGACCGGGAACGGCGGCGCCGATTCCGGACGCCATCGCCATCTCGGCAAGTGCAACGGCGACACCGCCATCGGAAACGTCGTGCGCCGCCGTGACGATGCCGGATGCGATGAGCGCGCGCACATGGTCACCGACGCGCTTCTCATGCTCGAGGTCGACCGGCGGCGGCGGGCCATCCGTGCGGCCGTGTACGTCACGCATATAGACCGATTGCCCGAGATGCGTTCCCCAGGACGCGGGTGCGCCGACCAGCAAGATCATCTGGCCCTCGGCCGCAAAGCCGGTCCGCACCATCTTCGACCAGTCGGCGATCAGCCCGACGCCGCCGATGGTCGGGGTTGGCAGGATGCCCTGGCCGTTGGTCTCGTTGTAGAGCGAGACATTGCCGGAGACGATCGGGAAGCCGAGCGCGCGGCAGGCGTCGCCGATGCCCTTCACCGCGCCGACCAACTGGCCCATGATCTCGGGCCGTTCCGGGTTGCCGAAATTGAGGTTGTCGGTGGCGGCCAGCGGCAGAGCGCCGGTGGCGGTCAAATTGCGCCAGCATTCGGCCACCGCCTGCTTGCCGCCCTCATAAGGGTCGGCCTCGCAATAGCGCGGCGTCACGTCGGAGGAGAAGGCGAGCGCCTTGGTCGCATGGCCTTCGACCCGGACCACGCCGGCATCGCCGCCTGGAAGCTGCAGCGAATTGCCCTGGATCAACGTGTCATACTGCTCCCAGACCCAGCGGCGCGAAGACAGGTCGGGCCCGCCGAGCAGCTTCAGCAGCGCGTCGGCAACGTCGGCTTGCGGAATGTCATTGGCGGCCAGCGGCGCCGGCTTTTTCGGCTCGACCCACGGCCGGTCATATTCCGGAGCCTTGTCGCCGAGATCCTTGAT